>CAZWJY010000187.1:0-1001 GCA_964634335.1 uncultured bacterium | reverse complement strand
AAAATCCTTTTCGCCCTCTCCCTATCATCCACATTCTCAGGTCTATGGAGGGTAAGGAGTCCGTAGGGAACATTCAGAAGGGATAACCTTTTCAATACATCAGACTTTTCAATCTTATCTCTATATTTAAGGAGCGAATCTATCATCACATTACCCACGAAGAATATCTTATCCTTAGAAATCCCTTCCCTTTCAAGATTTCTATTAGCATCCTCACAGGTAGTGAAGAGCATATCAGACAGGTGGTCTGTAGTTATCCTATTTATCTCCTCAGGCATATCTCTATCAAAAGACCGGAGTCCTGCCTCTATATGAACAATCAAGGGGTAGCTATTCAGAGACCCATAGTGTATTTTCGAAGCTGTAAGGGCACAGGCTAAAGTAGAGTTTACATCTCCCACAAGGATGACCACATCTGGTTTCTCCCTGAGCAACACCTTTTCAAATTTCACCATTACCTTAGCGGTCTGTTCTGAGTGGAGTCCAGAACCGACCCCCAAATAAAAGTGAGGCTTAGGGAGTTCAAGGTCTTCAAAGAAAACCCTATCCATCTCATAGTCATAGTGTTGACCTGTGTGAACCAAAATCCAGTCTATACTATGAGTTTCAAGCTCTGGGATAAGGGGAGCGACCTTCATATAATTAGGTCTTGCCCCCACAACCAAAAGAACCTTCACTCTACCCTCTCTGTCATCTCTGCTCTCTCTGCGGTTCTTTTTTATGTTAATCTACATCTCTGCTGTTAAAGATTCATAGGCTTGCAAAAGAGGTTTAGGGACATACTCCAGGCCTGTTCTTTTTCCACTTTTTATCTAAATTACCTGCTTGCCCAAACCCCCTTCTTTGCTAAAAGTTCCTCCGGAGTGAGGACGGGAATCTCTGTTTGTGGATAATGCTTAACATTCCGAGTCAAAATATAATCTACTTCTGCTTCCTTTGCTGTGAAAAATTGTATATTGTCTTCAAAATCTGGCATTGTCGATGCAAGAGCTTTTGCTATT
>CAZWJY010000186.1:0-3505 GCA_964634335.1 uncultured bacterium | reverse complement strand
TATAGACCCGTTGCAGGGGTAATTGCATAAACATCACACAGGTTCTATCTCTACCAATGGGGAGAAGGCTCCTATGTTGCTCCCCTCCTCTATATATACCCTCTTTACCCTGCCAGGACCTGGTGAACGGATGGTGTTCTCCATCTTCATAGATTCCATAACCACAAGCCCCTGATTCTCTCTTACCTCCTCACCCTCCTTTACCAGCACCTTTGTCACAAGCCCTGGCATAGGAGATTTTATAAGACCCAGCTTTCCCTTCTCTTCTTTTCCCTTTTCTCTTCTCTTGGGAGGCAGGAGTATAATATTTTCTCCCTTTATAAAGATATGCCTCTCCTCCCCTTGCCTGGCTAAATAAAGGGTGTGAAGTCTGCCTCTTATAGAGAGGGATAGGAGATGGGAGGTCTTATGGAGGACCTCAACATCCAGTTTCTCATTCCCAAGGTCTATGATATACTTCTCTCCCTTCTTTTCTATTTTTACCTTATAAGGCTTCCCTGATACCTCAAACTCAAGTTCCATAAAAGAGTTCCCACTTTCCCAGGCTTAGCCAGGGGTTATAGGTTTCCTTTTTTACTTTTAGAGGTTTCTCTCTCTTTTCCATTGCATCTATTGCCGAGGCTACAAGGGCAAGTTTTATACTCTCCTCCTCAGGTTCTCCTCTCCACCCCTTCATATTCTCCTGGATGAAATGGGTATGGGTATTACCTTTTATGAACTCCTCAGATTCTATTAGGGCTTTTAAGAAGGGTATGGTAGTCTTTATGCCCAGGATTACATAGGAGGAGAGGGCGTTCTGCATCCTCTTTATCGCCTCCTCCCTTGTAGAAGCCCATACTATGATTTTTGATAGAATCGGGTCATAATAAGGGGATACCTCCCATCCTGAGTATATCCCTGAGTCCACCCTTATCCCAGGACCCCTTGGTTCCTCTAAGAAAAGGATTCTGCCAGGTGATGGGAGGAAATTATTCTCAGGGTCTTCTGCATAGACCCTGCACTCTATGGAGTGACCCCTCTGGGATATATCTTTGAGGGATAACTTCTCTCCAGAGGCTATCCTTATCTGTTCCTTTACCAGGTCCACCCCTGTCACCAGTTCTGTTATGGGATGCTCTACCTGAAGTCTTGCATTTACCTCAAGGAAGTAGAAATTCCCTTCCCTGTCAACCAGGAATTCTACGGTTCCTGCATTGTTATAGCCTGATGCCTTAATAACCTTAACTGCTGCCTCACCCATCTCTCTCCTTCTCTCCTCTGTAAGTATCCCACACGGGGTCTCCTCTATAATCTTCTGGTAGCGTCTCTGGATTGAGCACTCCCTCTCGTATAGGGAGATAGCATTTCCATAGTTATCTGCAAGGACCTGAAACTCCACATGCCTGGGCTTCTCTATATACTTCTCCAAGTATATGGTCTCATCGCCAAAGGAAGACCTTGCCTCTCTCTTAGCAGACTCCAAGGACTCCTCAAGCTCTTCCTCCCCCTTTACAATCCTCATCCCTTTACCTCCACCCCCTCCTGATGCCTTTATAATAACAGGATAGCCTATTTTATCTGCATAACTCTTGAAACTCCTAAACTCTAAAACTCTCTTCTCCATCCCTGGGATTACAGGGACCCCTATCTTTGCGACTGTGTTCCTTGATTTGAGCTTATCTCCCACAAGGCTTAGGGCTTTTGAGTTTGGTCCTATAAAGATTATCCCCTCATCCTCACACCTTTTGGAAAATAGGGGATTCTCTGCCAAAAACCCATATCCAGGGTGGATGGCATCTGCCTTAGAGGTTTTTGAGAGTTCTATTATCCTCTCTATATTCAAGTAGCTCTCCAAGGGTGGGGGTGGACCGAGCTCATAAGCCTCATCTGCCTCTCTCACCCATATCCCTTCCCTATCGCAGGAGGAGTAGACAGCGATAGTGGATATATTCATCTCCTTGCATGCCCTGATTATCCTCAAGGCAATCTCACCCCTATTGGCGATAAGGACCTTTCTTATTCTACCCATTTAGGGGTTCTCTTCTCTAAAAACGCAGACATCCCCTCCTGACCCTCCTCAGATATTCTCAGCTTTGCTATCACCTCTGCTGTATATCTCCTCACCCTTTCAAAGTCCATCCCTGGCACATTCCTTAAAAGCTCCTTGCAGGTGGCAAGGGCAGAAGGTCCGCACTTTAGAATATTCTGAAGTATCTCTTCCATCCTCTTATCCAGCTCCTCAGGCTCTGCCACCCCATTCACAAGACCCAGTTCCAGTGCCTTCTGGGCAGAAATCCTCTCTCCTGTGAGGAAGAGCTCCCTTGCCCTACCTTCTCCCACTTTCCTTACCACATAAGGGGAGATACAGGCAGGGACAAGTCCTATCCTCACCTCACTGAAGCTGAACTTTGCATAAGAGGAGGCTATTGCAATATCTGAGACTGCCACAAACCCTGTGCCCCCTCCAATGGCTGCCCCATTCACCCTTGCTATCACAGGTTTTGGTAGGGAGTAGATTTCATAGAAGAGCTGGGCAAGGTCCAGAGACTCCTTAAGGTTCTCTTCATATGTATAGTCCTTCACCCTTCGCATCCAGTTTATATCTGCACCTGCACAGAAGGATTTCCCCTTCCCTGTAAGGACCACTACCCTTATATCCTTATCCCTTGCCTTTTTAAAGGCATCCAGAAGCTCCTCAATCATTACATCATTGAAGGCATTATGGACCTCTGGTCTGTTAAAAGATACCCGGGCTACTCTCTCTTTCAGTTCAAACAGGATAGTTCTGTAGGACATCTCTCATTGAATAGAGACCAGGAGGTCTGGTATGGATAAACCTTATGGCAAGGAGTGCACCCTTTGCAAAGGCTTCCCTTGATTCTGCGCGGTGGGTGAGTTCTATCCTCTCTCCCTTTGTGGCAAAGAGCACGGTATGCTCACCAGTAATCCCTCCTGCCCTTACAGATACGACCCCTGGCGCTCTCTTTTTTACCTCCTTTATAATCTCTCTCAACCTCTTTGCAGTGCCACTGGGTGCATCCCTCTTCTCTGAGTGGTGGAGCTCTATAATCCTGGCATCATAATTCTTTAAAACTCTACTGGCATACTCGGTGAGTCTAAACAGGAGGTTTACGCCTATGGAGAAGTTTGGTGAGAGGAGGATGGGTATCTCTTTTGATTTCTCCTTTATCTCCTTTAACTGGGATAAGGAGAATCCTGTTGTTCCTATGAGATAGGGCTTCTGAGAGAACTTAATATGCTGGAGGGTAGCATCAGGGTTGGTGAAGTCTACAAAGACATCTGCCTGGGGAAAGGCTTTAATATCCTTTGGGTATTCAGGGCTATCCCTCTCCACTCCTCCCAAAAGCTCCATATCCTTCTCCCTTTTAATAGTATCAGCCATCACAGAGCCCATCTTCCCCTGGATACCTATCACAACCACTCTAATCATTTTATGAGTCCATACTCTTTCAGAGCTTTTTTAATAATCCTTAAAGATTTTGGGGATGCCTTCCAGAGGGGGAGT
>CAZWJY010000185.1:0-3523 GCA_964634335.1 uncultured bacterium | reverse complement strand
TAGGGGTAACAAGAACTCTCTATGATATCCAGTTTGCGGATAGTCTGCATGGGATAGCGGTAGGGGGAGATGTTCTGAAAACCTTCGATGGAGGAAATATATGGATAAAGGTAGAAGATATTCCTCCTCACTTATTCTACGATGTTGCTTATCCAACTGTAAATTGTATATGGACTGTGGCTGGAAGTTTTGCTATCTTTTATAGTAATGATACAGGAAAAACATGGGAAAAACAAGAATGCGGCACTTATATCCCCCATTTATATGGTGTTTCAGCTCCTGATTCCTCCCACGCGTGGGCGTGTGGCGAATGGGGGAAAATTATCCGATATACACAAAAGACAGGGGTAGAAGAGATAAGTGATAAGGCACAAAACGCAAATTATCAGCTACAAGTTAATCCCTATTTCCTTAGAAAAGGAATAGAGATTAGGTTCTCTATTCCAAGAGAGAGCGACATTAATCTTAAAGTCTATGACGCTAAAGGAGAACTGGTAAAGGTTCTTGTAAAAGGGACGAGAAAAGTGGGTAGTTATAGCTTCTACTGGGATGGGAGAGATAAAAGTGGATACAAACTTTCCTCTGGGATCTACTTTATTCTCCTATCAACAAATAAGGGTTGTATACCCCAAAAAATTGTGGTTTTAAAGTGAAAAAGGAGGAAGGATGAAAAGGTATATAGTAGGAGTAATCTTAGGGGTTATGATGCCCCTGAGTGTAGGATTAGGGTTTATACCCTATGTGCCAAGATTGAGTAGACAGGATAAGAATGACTTGAGGCTCTATCCCTGGCCACAGTATAAGATCTATCCCTGGGCTATAGGAGCAGGTGCAAAGTATCTATCCGACACTGTGAATATCTTTCAGGATAAGATATACATCCTTGCAAGCAGGAATGACCCTGTGGTATTGGAAGCCTGTAAGGTATGTTCTGCCGAAATATATAAGAACTTCTATTATAAAATCGGTTCCGGACCGGGTGAGATCCATAGTATTGTAATTGATACCGCATCTTCAGTGCCGTCTGATACAGTGGTCTTTCTCTTTGGAATCAAAGGGGATGCCCTTATAAATGATGCCCTTTCTTTAATAGGGAGTAGCATATCTGATATCCCCAATAAGAGAGAAGGTTATCTTTTGAGGTCTAAGGTGGTATCAGGGAGGTTGATAGTTGTAGGGGCTGGATATGATAGGGAAGGGGCTTTTCATTCTGCATCTACCTTGAGAGAGCTTATAGCTCAGAATACCCAGTGTGTAGTGCCAAAGCAGATGACTATAAAGGACTATCCAGACTGTGAGTGGAGAGGAGCTACCTGGGCAGGGTTGGAAGTGGGAGGAGATACTTTAGATACTCTCAAACTCCAAAAGCTTGACTATTTGAGCCTTTTGAAGGTAAATCGGGTGGGGCATGTGAATCATAGGTGGTATTTCTGGGGTATTAATAAGGAAGAAAAAAGCCCTGAGTATTGGGGTGGAGGTCCCCTTATGGACTATCCTTCTTGTTATACTAATCGGATCACCTTTTATCACCTCTCTGATGTATGGTATCCGAGATACAGGCACAGGGGGATTGAGCCTGTCCCTTATATTGAGAATTTTGAAGAGCCCTATAATCATATAGTTCCCCGCAACCCAAACTGCATAGCAGGCACTCAGGTGGATATGAATTTTGTTATAGGTAGCGATAATATCGCCCGCCCTATCTATAAAGTTCCCAACTTTACCAACCCCGCTTTTGATAATAATGGGGGTGATGTTGAAACGGGCTGGAGAGATAATGATGCCTCTAATACTCTGATTGTAGCAGATAATACAACTTATAAGACTTCTCCTGCATCTTGCCGAATCCTCTGTAGAAGAGGAGAGGGGCGCTGGATATATCAGTATCACTCCTGTCAACCCCATACCTTTTATATCTTTAGATACTGGATAAAAGCAAAGATATATCCCGGAGGTGTTATTGATGATGAGACTTATAGGAAGGATTCTACCTGGATAAGAATGAAGGTAGAGAGTAGACCTTATGGTAGGGTAAGAACTTTTGATATGGCTCTTGGTCCCCGAAATGCTACAAAGTGGAACTATAATATAGATAAGGACTTGAATAGTTGGAGGGAGTTCTCTCTTGGGGTCTATTCTGATACTTTCTCTACTATATGCTTAGAGTTCAATGTGAAAATCGGTTCGGGTTCTAAAATTGATAGTATAAAGGTATGGATAGATGGGGATGGTATAATGAATAACCAGAACTCTCAAGTAGCCCAGCTCACCCAGCAGCAGAGGTTTCTGATTATGACTGATAAGGCAAAACCTAAGGTATATAAGAACGGCTCTCTAATTTCTGAATCTGAGTATGAGTTGGAGAATGATAGTATCTGGTATTATCATTCTAAGGGTATGTTCAACAGCCCTGATACGAACGATTTAAACTGGAGGCTTAAAGATAAGCCAGGCGGTTCCTTACAACCAGGTGATACGATAAGGGTGGTCTATAACCACATAGGATTTGGAGACTTTATGCACTTCGTCTATCCCTTTAAGTTCAACTACGCAGCCTGTCCTCTGGAGCCAAAGACTGCTCAGCTCTGTGATACTGCCATTGCTCTTACCCGAAATAACCTTGAACCCAGATATATAGACCTTCGGTATAATGAGCCTACCATCTCCTCCCTTACAAGAGATGGGAGGGTGAAAGAGAAGGGATGGAAAGCGGATAGACTCCTTGCAGAGGATATTGAATATAACCTCCAGCAAGTAAGGAAGACTCCTTCTTATAATGGAGAGTATGCAGATATCACCCTCCTGGCTGATGCGCTATCCCCTTATCATAACGGTTATAAGGCAGATTCTATCTGGAAGGCGATTAAAATTATAAGGAACGAATATCCACAGGATACTGCACATATCATCCCTGAGATATGGGGGATTCGGGGAAGTCCCTCTACCTATTCCTGGTATAGAGACACTTTGGCTTTGGCAGTGGATAGCTTTAACAGATACGGCTATAAACCTCTCTTCTTTCCTCATGGTGGAAGTGATTTGACATACAGGAGATGGCTTAAAGCTCTGGAGTGTATTGTCAATGACAGTGTTATAAAGGGAACAAGAGGGAGGAGAGTTATGGGCTTTAGTTGGGGGAATAGTAGAGTATCTGACGATTTATGGGATAAAGATAGTGCGGCAGGGGCTTTTGGTCTTATGGCTATGAGTATGGACCTTGCCTGGAATCTCAAGCCCTCAAGGTTTGAAATTGTAAATGGAGAACCAGTCGGAGTTGACCTATGTTACAGTCCTGAAACCCTCCATATAAATAAAGGTGATATCTTCTCTCCTGTGCCTGCAAGATTTAGAGGAGAAAGGATAGGGTCTGATAGGGTATCCTCTATAATAATCCTCTCCTGGGCTCCTAATGTGAATGGAGATATGAAGGAGAACCCCTCTTATAAAATAGAAAGATGGGGGAATGGGGGATGGGAACTTCTGACTACAAAGCCTTATAGATTGGATACTACAGCTGTAGATT
>CAZWJY010000184.1:2121-3571 GCA_964634335.1 uncultured bacterium | reverse complement strand
GATATGGAGAGAATCTCAGAGGGAAGGTGAGGGCATCTAAGGTATTAATTCCTACTACAGGTATATTATAGGGGAAGGAGAGACCCTTTGCCACACTGATACCCACCCTCAAGGAGGTAAACATTCCCGGGCCTATTGAGACAGCAATTCCCTCCAACTCCTTTACTCTCAATCCTTTTGCCTTAAGGGCTTCTTTTAAGAGTTCGTATATCCTCTCCATATGTTTCGTCTCTGTCCTCTCTACCACTTGATAGAGGATTTCTCCCTCCTCCACTATAGCCAATTCTGTATCTATCCAGCTCGTCTCTATCCCCAGGACAGCCATCAGAGCCCCTTAAATCTCTCAGAGTGAATTTCTATGATTCTCTCTTCTGCCCCTTTACTCCTTAGAGTGATTTTTATGGTATGAGGAGGGAGGAGGTTCCATATCTTCTCTGCCCATTCCACCAGTGCAATCCCATCAGTATAGAGATACTCCAGAACATCAAATTCTCTGAGCTGGGATGGTGTTTCTATCCTGTAGAGGTCTATATGGTAGACAGGGATTTCCCCCATATACTGAGTAATTACAATAAAACTGGGGCTTCTCACAGGCCTCTTTACCCCTAAACCAGAGGCTATCCCCTTTATGAGGGTAGTTTTCCCTACCCCCAGTTCACCCACAAGACCTACCACATCTCCTCTTCTCAAGAATCCTGCCAGTCTTCTCCCCAGTTCTATAGTCTCAGCCTGTGAGGAACTCTTAACCACGAGAGGTCTCATAAAAATAGAGTAGCCCCTTGAGGGTAAGCAGGGGGTCTATCTTCTCTATCTCCTCTATATGAGGTCCAAGTATTTCTGAAAGTCCTCCAGTTGCGAGCACCAGAAAATCCCTTCCTTCCTCTTCTTTTATTTTATCCACAATCATCTTTATTTGACCTAAAAGGGAGAAGAAGACCCCAGATCTTATACACTCCTCTGTGTTTTCCCCCACACACCTCTTGGGTATGCCTATCTCTACCTTGGGAAGCTTTGCTGTTCTATTTATAAGGGTCTCTAAGGAGAGCTCTACACCAGGGGTTATTACTCCTCCTAAGTATTCTCCTTCCTTTGTCACTACATCAAAGGTAGTGGCTGTTCCAAAATCTACAATAATAACATCCCTTTTATACTCCCTTAATGTAGCTAAAGCATTGGCAATCCTATCGGCTCCCACTGTGGAGGGGTCCTTGTATCTGAAGGTTATCTCCTTTACCTTTTCAGGTTCTAAAAGGAGGGGAGATAGAGAATAATGAGAAGAAAGGGCCTTTAAGAAGCTCTGGGTAATATCTGGAACTACAGAACCCACAACTCCACCTTCTGGTTTCTCTTTCCCTATCTCCCTTATCATCAGGTAGGCCTCATCAGGAGTAAGTGAGGAAGGGGTAGAGAACCTCAGTTCTTTTAAAACCTTTCTTCCTTTAAATAAGCC
>CAZWJY010000184.1:0-2111 GCA_964634335.1 uncultured bacterium | reverse complement strand
ATAGTGGTATTTCCAATGTCTATGCAGATGACCATTCCACCTCCTTCACCTCTCCACTGGAGAGGTAGAGTTCTTTACCAGAGTCTAAACGGAGGACTAATCTCCCCTGGTTATCTATATCCATTACTGTCCCTGTCAGCTTCTTATCTCCTGTATCTACAGTAACAAACCGAAGGAGGAGAGAAGATTTCTCCTTTATCTTCTCCTTTAATGATGAGAACCTCTGGCTCTGGAGGTTCTCTTCATAGTATTTAAAATAAGAGAAAAATCTCTTAAGGATATGTTCAGGGTTGTATTCCTTTCCCGTCTCCTTTTTAAGGGAGGTGGCTGAAGGAAGGGAAGGGGGGAATTTTTCTTGATTCACATTTATCCCTATTCCAATGATCATCGCCCCCTTTATTCTCTCGCAGAGGATACCTGCTACTTTCTTTCCATCCAGAAGCACATCATTTGGCCAGCGAATATAGGAAGGGAGGTGAGTTAGCTCCTCTAAGGATTGAGATAAGGCAAGAGATGAGAGGAGAGTAAAAAGCTGAGGTTCTATATCCCTTTTGGGAAAGAGAAGGAGGGAGAACCATAATCCCCCCTTTGGTGAATACCACCTCCTTTCAAACCTTCCCCTCCCTCTTGTCTGCTCCTGGGCAAGGATAAGGGCGGATCTCTTCCTTGGGATAAGTTTCCTTGCTATGGTATTGGTAGAGGTAACCCTATCAAAAAGATATATCTCCTCTATCCCTGCTATCCTTTTAATATCCTCCACCTTTCCATCCTATCCCTAAGCCTTTTAATGTCAAGGTAGAGATTGACTTTTCAGAAATCTCTTTTTTAATTTTAGGATGTTAGGAAGGGTTCTATTATCTATCCTTCTCTCCTTTGGCTTTCTCTTAGGGAGGGTTTCTGGCATCTACGGCTATGTAACTACTGACACCACATGGCAGGATACAGTAGAGGTGATAGGAGATGTGGTGGTAGATAAAGGAGCAACCCTCATAATAAGACCTGGAACGATAGTGAGATTTGCAGATACAAGTGTATGGGATGATACTTTAGGGTATGGGGGAAGCTGTGATATTATTGTCTATGGGAATTTGAGGCTGAGAGGGACTTCTACTGATAGCATTACCTTTACTTCCACAAAGAGTAGAGCAGGAAGTTGGGGTGGAATAAGATATTGTTCCTCTTTAAGAGATACCGTGGAATATGTGGCATTCTATTACGGAATGAGGGCGTTGGCTTTTGATTCTGCGTTAAATGTATCTATCCAGCATTGTAGGATTTGGGCAATTTCAGGGCAACACCTTGAGATTGGGGAAATGGGAGAACTCACGGGAATAGGAATTCTGTTGAGAGGAGATTCCGTATCCATAAAATCTTCTGTTATATCTTCTATCTTTGGAGGAGTTGGAGATATGCCTTATGACTTTTATATAGGAGGGGATGCTTATGGTATTCTTTGTAATTCTTGTTCATTTCTGGAGATTTCCTATGATACGATCGGTTGTATCCGTGGGGGTCCTTCTCAAGGTTCAGAGGGTGGTTTTCCTTACAAAGGAGGAGATGCTACGGGTATTAATATACAGAATGCAAGAAGTATCCTTATGAGAGGATGCCTTTTGCAAGGATGTTTTGGAGGAGAGGGTCCAGAAAGGGGTATGGGTTATGCCCTTAAAATAGAGAAAGGCTTTGCTACCATTGAATCAAATTGCATTAGGGAGAATGACTTGGGAGTCATTTTACACTCAGGGATAATTGGGGGGAAACTAATTTATGCCAATGATATTTATGATAATGTCCTGTGTAGTCACCCTGAGAGTGTAGATGCCAGATATAACTATTGGGGAACTGTAGATGAGATTGAAATTGTTGTGAAAACGAATGTCTCTATATATTCTCATTGGACAGACTCTTTTCATAAAAATCTTTATTATTCTTCTGGAATTTATGGAGAGATAAATAGAAATACGGTATGGAAGGGAGAAATAAAAATTAGAGGAGACATTGTAATAACGAGAGGGAACACTTTATCCATAAAACCCGGAACTAAGATAAGATTTACTCCTCGCAGTTTCTGGGATAGGGATACTGGTACTTCAAGATGTGATATCTTCGTA
>CAZWJY010000183.1:0-3585 GCA_964634335.1 uncultured bacterium | reverse complement strand
TTGCAACCATACTTATTGACATCTTTAAAAAATCGAGTAGACTGAGCTAATGATAGGTAGCACAATGAAAGTTAAATGCTATTTAATAATTCATACCTCAGAGAGCTGGTTAATAGAGGAAAGACAGGAGCTTTGATGAATTTTGCGAAGCTATTGATGGTTATTAATTTAGGAGGACTTCTCCCCCTCCAAGCCCTATCCCCCCCTACCCAGGTGAGGGCATATGATACCCCTAATGATGGTGGAGGGAGTATTACTGTTGAATGGAAACTCTCCCCTGATGACTCTCTGTTAAGAGGATATGAAATCCTTAGACTGGAGGGAAGCCCTAAGGCTGAACCTGTATCCTGTGGATTCGTCCTTAGAGGAACTAATCAATATCAAGACACAGAGGTCAAGGATGGAAGAGGATACTTCTATTTCGTAAGGGCATGGAAAGGAGAGGAGTTTGCAGACTCAGAGATTACCCTGAAACCTGCCATCCCCTCTGCCCAGTGGTTCAATCTCAGCAGGAAAGGAGGGTTTGTTATCCTCTTAGCCTATGCCCTATTTCTCATTATATTCATCCTAAAGGCAAAGAGAGGAATCCCTTTATTTATTAGAAAGATAGCGGGTCTGGAAGCTATTGATGAGGCTGTGGGAAGGTCTACAGAAACAGGTAGACCCATCCTCTATGTCCTGGGTCTCGGTTTTGTCTCTGATATCCCTACCCTTGCAGGTCTTGCAATCCTGAAGAGGGTAGCAAAGAAGGCTGCTCTCTATGAGACAGATATAATCGTTCCCAGTTACGACCCCATAGTTATGGTAGCTGCCCAGGAGACAGTAAAAGAGGGTTATACTGAGGCAGGTAGACCTGACCTGTATAAAGAGGGGAATATATACTATCTCACCTCTGACCAGTTTGGATATGCTGCAGGAGTAGATGGAATTATGATGAGAGAGAAACCAGGGGCTATATTCCTTCAAGGACTCTTCTATGCAGAATCCCTAATCCTTGCTGAGACAGGGCATTCTGTCGGGGCTATCCAGATTGCAGGGACAACCGCAGTTACTCAACTCCCCTTCTTTGTTGCTGCCTGTGACTACACCCTTATAGGAGAGGAGATGTATGCAGCTACCGCCTATTTAGATAAGGACCCACCTACTGTGGGAAGTCTTAAAGGTGAAGATATAGCAAAGATAGGTCTCATCATCCTTATGCTTCTGGGAACGGCTTTTGAGACTATCGCCTCCTTAGGTGGACCATCTTTTCTCCACTTCTTAAAGAACTTCTTCAGTATGTTCTGATGAAGAGAGAGATCCCTTTAGCCATAACCTACATTACTGGCGTTCTCTTAGTCGTAGCCCTTTTTGTTCCCCACAGCAACTTTGCAAATCTTGAGAGTAGATTCAATGACTTGTATATAATCGTTGCCGGATTCACTATGATTCTTGGGATAGATAGCCTCCTCTTACACCACTACAGGAAAATCTCGAGGAGGGAGTCTGGGTGGCTCTACTCCATCGCTCTTATTGTCAGTTTTGTCATTACCCTTTTCTGGGGTTTCTACTCAGGGACAAAAGTCGGTAGCCCCTTTGCTCCAGCTTCCTCTTTCCTAAAGTATTTCTACTCCTTTATCTTTGTTCCCTTACAATCTACAATGTTTGCCCTCTTAGCGTTCTTCATAGCCTCTGCTGCTTACCGTGCATTTAGGGCAACAAGGTTCAATGCCACTCTCTTACTTATAGCAGCAGGTCTTGTTATGCTCGGAAGGGTTCCTCAAGGTAGACTTGCAGCCCCTTACCTCTTTGGCATAGCTCTTCTTATGGGAGGAGTCTTTGTATTTAGAAAGGGTATAAAAGAGACAGGGTATAGAAAATGGCTCTGGTGGACCCTGAGTATTATCCTCTTAGTAGCTATCTACCCATTGGGAAAGGTTCTCTTCCTCTATCTTCCTGATATTGCGGGCTGGATAATGAATATCCCTCAGCTTGCAGCAAAGAGGGGGATATTTATAGGAGTAGCCTTAGGGAGTATAGCTATGTCTATGAGGATAATCCTTGGTATAGAGAGGGGATATCTGAGATGATTCGGAAGTTTATTGAATTCTTAGGAAGGATAGACCGAAGGATAATCTATCTCCTTATAGCCTTGGGTGTAATGATTCCCTTCCTCTCAAAATTGAGACTCCCTCTAAAACCTATGGCTGAGGTTGTTCAGGCTTATAAGGAGGTAGATAAACTCCCCCCTGGTTCTGCTATCTTAATATCCATAGATTATGATGCTGCATCAATGCCTGAACTCCAACCTATGCTCCATGCTATCCTTAAGCATGCTTTCAAGAAGGATTTAAAAATCATCCTTATGGGACATTGGCCCTTAGGCATCCCCCTTGGTCAAATTGCTATAGAGGATGAAGCAAAGAGGTTTAAGAAGGTATATGGAAGAGATTACGCCTTTTTGGGTTATAGACCTGGCGTAGCAGCAGTAATGATAAATCTGGGTAAAGAGATAAGAACGGTTTTTGATGTAGACTATAAAGGGACCCCTATAGATTCCCTCCCTTTTATGCGTAATATTCATAATTACAATGACATTGCTCTCCTCATAGGTTTTGAGGCAGGCTCTACTGGTGACTTATGGGTCCAATTTGCTCAAGCCAGGTATAACCAGAAGATTATATTAGGCACCACAGCTGTTGTTACACCTGATGAGTACCCATACCTTCAGGCAAAACAGATTGTTGGTCTCATAGGAGGTTTAAGAGGAGCAGCAGATTATGAATATCTGGTAGAATCCCTGGGTCCTGCCTTCTTAGGAATGGGTTCTCAGACTGTTATCCATATTGCTATAGTGGTCTTCATCATCCTGGGTAACCTTGGGATATTTATTTTAAGGAGGAGACACTGATGGCAGATATTATATGGACATGGGTGGGGGCAGGCTTGACCCTTGCCATATTCAGTTTTTTATATAGAGATAATCCTTTCTATAAATTTGCAGAACATATATATGTGGGGAGTTCTGCAGCCTTCTGGTTCATATATCTATGGTATTTTGATGTAAAACCAAAACTCTGGGAAGCATGGCAGATAAATGTGGGTTTAGAGAAATGGATACTATTAGTCCCTGCTACTCTCTCTCTATTTATGCTCTGCAGATTCATACGCCCTATAGCCTGGATATCGAGATGGGCTATAGCCTTTACCGTAGGGATGGGAGCAGGTCTGGGGATAACAGGGTTTTTAGTAGGTTATCTGGTTCCTCAAGTCCAAGCCACTTTCTTGCCCTTATGGGTAGAGAAAGGTTCATTTCTATCCTCCCTACTCTATTCTTTAAATAATATTATCTTAGTCGTCGGAACAATTACTACCATCTTATACTTCTACTTTTCAAAAGAGCATAAAGGTCTTCTGGGAGGAGCGGCAAGGGTAGGGATAACCTTTATAATGATAGCATTTGGCGCATCCTTTGGTTATACAGTGATGGCAAGGGTCTCTCTTCTAATTGGAAGAATATACTTCTTACTCCATAACTGGTTGGGTGTATTAAGGTGATAGGAGGCAGGTCTGCACTTTTCACTCTCCATTCCTGAAGAATAGAAT
>CAZWJY010000182.1:0-3586 GCA_964634335.1 uncultured bacterium | reverse complement strand
AGGTAGGGATTTCAAAGACAAGCCAGAAGTCTGAATCATACTTATAGGTCTTAGAGAAGGCTATCTCCTGCCATCCATCCTTGGATATAAAATCTACTGTCTCCTCTAATGTTCCAGGCTTTCCATTACCATTAGAATAGAGGGATACCTTACAGGCATCATTGTGGGTCTGTTGTAGAGAGATGAGAGCACTCTCAAGGGTAAATTCTTTGAGAGGAGTAAACCTGACTGCCCAGTATCCTCCTCCACTCCTTAGATACCAGGGAGATTCGCAGTTTCCATCATCATAGTATATAGTATCGCTCCCTGAGGTTAGTGATAGAAGAGGTAAGGGAGGTGAGTAGTTCTCTATAGGAACCTTCTCTATCTCTGGATAAGCTCCCATAGACCCTATCATTAAAAACCATACTGACCATCCTTTCATTCTTACCTCCTTATCTCATTTTACATCCTTATTTATAATTGTCAAGTTAAACCCATTACTTCAGTTTTGGGATTTACTATGATAGCTGTGGATTTTAGTGAAACCGAGATTGCCACGCCCCTGTGAAATAAAGTATAGCAGTTGGTCTCACATTATTTTGAGGAGAATATACCTTTCGTTCCATTCTCCCATAAGCGTTATCTTTTATTTCACAGGGGCTCGCAATGACAGGACCGAATTTGGTCGAATGTAACCCATAAATTATGGGTAAATTTCAGTAAAAGGGTTGACATTTTTAAAATGAAATGTATATTAAGGTCTAAGATGAAACAGAAACTGGGATTTGGCTTGGGGATTTTAGCTTTCTGTCTTGTCTTCTTCACCCCTCCAAATAAAGGGATGTGGCTCTCCGGGTTTAAGGTTGTGCTTAAACACTCAAAACCTGAGGTTTTGGAAAGGTTGGGAGCTTCTTATAAGGACCTGAATTATAATAACCTCTATCCCTTATTGGAGAAATCTAAAGGGATTTATGTAAAGATTCCCAAGGACTTTTCTAAGACTGGAACAAGAGGGATAGGCTTGAGTGAAAAGGGGGAGAGCCTTTATGAGGCTGCAAGGATTCAGGTTAATGGTCTAAAGAACACCTTAGCCTTAGCTGTTCTGATGGCTATCTTCTGGATAACCGAAGCCCTACCCATACCTGTTGTCGCCCTATTCCCTATGGTATTCTTGCCTCTATTAGGTATTGCCCATTTCAAGCATTCCTGTCTTCCTGGATACTTTCTTGCCTTCTCCCCTTATATGCACTATTTAGTTGTCCTGTTTATTGGAGGGTTCACCATTGCCGAGGCTATGAAGAAATGGGGACTGCACCAGAGGATAGCCCTCCATTTTATAAGAATCATAGGGTTCTCTCCCAAGATGATTATTCTATCTCTTATGGTCGCCACTGCTGTCATATCTATGTTTGTCTCCAATACTGCCACCACGGCAATGATGATGCCTATAGGACTTGCCATAATCCTTGGTGCAGGGGAGAAGCCTGGGGAGAGTAATTTTGGAAGGGCGATGATGCTTGGGATAGCCTATGCAGCATCCATAGGAGGGATAGGGACCCTTATAGGAACTCCACCAAACCTTGTTCTCGCAGGATTTGCCGATACCCTTTTGGGTAAGACAATAACCTTTAAGGATTGGCTTATAATCGGACTGCCGTTGGTAGTAGTCCTTCTTCCTGTGACCTGGCTCTTCCTCTTAAGGATGAATCCTATAAAAGGGGTAAAGATTCCGGGCTCAAAAAAGATAATTGAGGATAAATTAAAAAGTCTTGGTAAACTCAAAGGGGGTGAAAGGAATACCCTTTATATCTTTCTAACTGTAGCCCTTCTATGGATATTTAGAGACCAATGGACATCCCTCCTCCATCTTCCCTGGGTCAATGACTCTGTAATAGGGATAATAGGTCTGATTCTATTCTATATTGTGCCTGTGAATATTAAAAGATGGGAGTTCACTATGGATTGGAAGACGAACTTAAGGATTCCCTGGGGCACCCTTCTCTTATTCGGTGGAGGACTTGCTCTGGGAAAGGCTCTTGCCCAGACAGGTGCTGCAGAATACTTAGCTATGCACCTTGTAGCATTAAAGGCTGTTCCTACTATTCTCCTCATCTTTGCCATTGTTCTTCTTGTGGATTTCCTTACAGAAATTACCTCAAACACAGCCACAACAAATATGATGATGCCCATCCTGTGTTATCTCGGTTTAGCCTTGGGAAAGGCTCCGCTCCCCCTTATGATTGGAGGGGCAGTGGCTGCCTCTATGGCTTTTATGCTCCCTGTTGCCACCCCTCCCAATGCCATCGTTTATGGAACAGGTTATATTGAGATGAAGGATATGGTAAGGAATGGATTCTTCTTAGACTTGATTGCTGCCTCAGTCTGGACCATAATCTTGTATTTCCTGATCGTCCATATCTCTCCCCTTGTGAGTCTTTAATGAATAGAAGACCGATTATCTTAGGAGATATGAAAATCCATCTCATCTGGTTTGATTCCCTTGGTGCAAAATCCTCTTCCCTTTTAATTGAGACCCCTGATGTTAAGCTCCTTGTAGACCCAGGTGCTGCTGTTATGCAACCCAGCTATCCCCTCTCAGATGAGGAGAAGATAAAACTCAGGGAAGAGGCATTTAGAGAAATTAAGAAGGCAGCATCAAAGGTAAGAGACATATTCATCTCCCATTACCATTATGACCACCATACCCTCCCTTCAGAGGCAGAGGGGATGTATAAGAATAAAACCCTATGGATTAAAAACCCGAATCTATGGATAAATGCCTCCCAGTGGGAACGCTCAAGGCTATTCTTAGAAGAGTTATATGATGGAGAATTTAGAGAGATTCTCATTCCTCCAGAGAAAAGGGAACTCCCTGACCCTTTAGATGAACTGCCTCTTGTCAGAAAGAAGAGATACGGAGACTATCAGGCAAGAAAAAGGGAGCTATTAAAGAAAGGGAGGAAGTGGTTTGAGAATCTAAAAAAAGACTGGTTCAATAACCCCTGGGTTAAAGAGTTCAAGACAAAAGAGGTGGATGTAAGATTTGCAGATGGAAAGGATTTAATTAGAGGAGAGACAAAGATAAGGTTTACCAAGTCCTTATTCCATGGTATAGAGTATGCAAGGCTTGGATGGCTTTTAGCCCTGGTGGTAGAATATAAGAACCATAAATTCCTATATACTTCAGATTTGCAGGGTCCGCAGGTAGAGGACTACACAGAATGGATAATCAGGGAGAATCCTGAGGTGCTTGTAGTGGATGGACCCACAACCTATCTATTCGGATATATGCTCAACCGAGTAAACCTACAGAGGGCTATAGAAAATATGCAGAGGATAATAAGGGAGACATCTACAAAAGTAATAATCTACGACCATCATAATCTAAGAGAAGCATTATACAGAGAGAGGCTGAAGGATGTCTACAAAACAGCAGAAGAGGAGAAGAAGGAGGTAATAACAGCAGCAGAGTGGTTTGGAGAAGAGCCATTGATACTAAGAATTAAAAGGTAAAAGATTTAAAAACAGAATTTTAGAACTATCAAAAGTCATTGTGAACCCAATCATCAATGGTCGGGTTGTGGCAATCTCAATTTCACAAGTC
>CAZWJY010000181.1:0-3616 GCA_964634335.1 uncultured bacterium | reverse complement strand
CTTTTCTATTATTCAGTCTGGCTAATGGGGGGTATTATTCAACCTCTTACTCCAGATTTAGGACAGGCTCCTTTCTTACTCACCAGTTCTATCTCTCAGATTATAAAATCGGACATCAAAAATTGGACCTTAGCCTATTTCGCACCGATACCTATGACTCTGTCACTCTCAGACTTGCAAAGGATATAGGCTATGAGATGAAAATTAAGTTCCAACCCTATCCATCTTTCAACTTCTCCCTCCTGAGTAGTAAGGGAGGGGTAGAAGATAAGGATACTCTCTCCCTATCCAACTTCAAAAATAACTCCTTGGGAGGAGAGCTCCTCTTTCAACAGTCATATCTTATCCTCCATTCTATCCTGAAGGGATTATGGGAATCATCTGAGATTAGAACCTTTCAGGATACAAACTCTATTTCTGATAAAGGGAGGGAGATTTATAATGAACTCAAAATCTCACAATATGGTCTTGCCTTATCTCTCCTCCTTTACAATTATACCCTTGGTATGACTCAGAATCGTGCAGCCCTGTATATTGAACCCACAAATCCTCTGCTCTTGGGAAAGTCAAGGGTTAATTTTAGATTATCAAGGTCTGATGAGGATAGGAATTATCCAGTAGGAGAGAAGAATGAAGAACGTTCTCTCTCAGACTATAGGGGTTTCCTCTCTCTCTCCTATCCCTTATTATCTGTCCTGAATATAGAACTGAGAAAGGACTTCTCTTACAATACTGACAGGTATCAACTATTAAAATACAAAGGTCTAACAGCAAAGAGTGATAAGATAGAAGCGATTATAGACTTCACTCCCACAGATAGAATAAATACATCGCTTGTCCTTAGGAGGGAAGAGAGTAATACAACCCCTGTGCTTAAGTTTGGTGAAGAGAATAGAAATAGAAAGTTCCTCAATTGTAAAGTCAACTATGAATACAAAAAAGGTTATGTCTCCTTTTCGCAACGCACATCCTTAGAATCTATAAATACCCCATACCCATTAAACAAAAATGACAGAGACTTATTGGATAATGAGATAAAGGCATCAGGAAAACTGACAATCAATTCAAATATCTTCATAGAGTGGAGGATAGAGAATAAATTCTCTGATGTGATATATGTGGAGAGGTTTATGGGAGGTAATAGTTTCTCCAAGAAGGGCTTTCTTATAGAAGGGGAGGTAGACATCCAGAGGTTTTTCAATCTCCATCTTACGAACAGGCTTTTTTTCAATGCAGACAGACTCTCCTATCCCTTTGCCTCTCGTCGTGACAACCTCTCCAAGAAGAAGGGTTTTAGTATAAACCTATTGTATGAAGACTACCCATCTCTCATACCTCAGCTCAACATAGGTAGTAGCTTTGAGGACTATGGAGGATATCTCAAGGGTTATTATGAGCCAGAGGTATTCTATACAAAACCCAGACTCAGTCTCTCTCTACTCTACCATCCATTTCCAGAAATCTCCATAACCCCTACCTATGAGGTCTACAGGATAGAGACAACCACCATCTTTTGGAAAGAACCCTTTAACTGGAGAGAAAGGGTAGCAGGTCTTTCTGGAGAGATAAGGTTATCAGGGGAAGGATTTCTATCCTTTGATATAAAAAGAGAAAGGAGGGAAAATGAGAAAGATTATTGGCTGGCTAATATCTCTATCAATTATAATTTTTAGCTGTGATATATTTAAGACCAGGAAACCCTCACCGGATGGAGACAAGGGAGAATTCTCCCCACCCATCTCACCAGGGGTTGTTCTCACCAATCTTGTTAAAAGCTATAACTTCAGAAATATAGAGGCTTATGGAGAATGTTTTGACCAGGAGAATTTCAGATTCTATCCTGACCCAGAGGATACCTTAGGTCCGTATAAGGAATATTTCAGAGACTGGACCTACAGGACAGAAGACTCTGTGACCCAATCTCTATTCAACTCAGTGGTAGATACTCTCACCTATCCTCCTATTCTTCTCCAATTCACTCACCTATCAAGGGACTCCACAGATACCACAGCCTCCTTTTATGAGAAGTATGAGCTCAAAATAGAACTCCCTGAGTCCCTTTACCGGTATGCAAGGGGGAAGGCAAAATTTGAACTTATAAAGGTAGAAAACTTCTGGTATATTAGGACCTGGACAGATTTTAAAGAGGATACAACAGACTGGGGGGAGATTAAGGTGAGCTTCAGAAGGTGAATCAGGGAGTATATATAAAAGGATTGGATTTATGGCTTGATGGAAAGATATCAAGCCACTTCTCCTTCATCTCCCATGGACATCTTGACCACCTTATCCCTCATAAGAAGATAATCTCTACCCCACCTACTTACGAGATATATAAACTGAGGATAAAGTCTGAACCCGGGGAGAGAATAGTATTAAAATATGGAGAATCTATCAGGATAAAGGATTACAGAATCACCCTCTTCCCTTCAGGACATATCCTGGGCTCATCCCAGATTCTTATTGAAGGTAGAAAGAGACTCATCTATACAGGGGATATAAGGCTAAGAAAGAATTTAAGCTCTGAACCCATAGAGATTAAACCCTGCGATATCTTAATAACAGAAGCAACCTATGGGAATTCAAGATATATATTCCCTCCACAGGAGGAGATATACTCTATGATAAAAAGAGAGATTATGGATGCGAAAGAGAGAGGAGAGATTCCCATAATCTTTGCCTATCCCCTGGGAAAGGCTCAGGAGACAATGAAGCTATTGGAAAGATTAGGATTCTCCTATAGTATAGACCTTGCAATCAAGAAATATGCAGAACTCTACCAGAGATTTGGGATTAAATTCAAATCCTTAAGAACCATAGGGGAGGGATGGGGTGATGTTCTATTATTAACCTACTCTCCAAGGTTTGATAAGTTCTTATCAAAAATAAAAAAGAAGAGGACCATATTTCTCACAGGTTGGGGTATGGACCCTGATAGTAAATACTATTATGGAGTGGACTCAGTAATCCCTCTATCCTCTCATGCAGACTATAGAGACCTTATAAAATATATAGAAAAAGCAGAGCCAGAGGAAATCTTTGTCACCCATGGATTTAAAGAATTCTTTAAAGATTTAAGAAGACTCGGTTTCAATGCAAAGCCATTAAAGAATCACAGTATTGATATCTAATCCTTCAAGCAGAGATATACCAGTCTTCCCCTCGCACCATATTTCTCTCAAAGTGTAATAGATTACTTGCCTTTCTCTGATAAAATCTATAGGTCTATTTAGCCATCTATTCGCATAGTGCCTTTACCTTATACCTACCCAAAATGACAATCGCTATCTGATAAAAATTTTTGCGTTAACCCTTGCGTTAACTTTTACGTTAACCTATTTAACAACATAATAAATCCCCTTTCCTGCTCCCTTTTGTTCAATAATTTCAAGTTCTTTAAGCTTTTTTATTATCTTATAAGCTGCTGGACGAGAAATATTGAACATTTTTTGAATATCGCCAGAAGTTATTAAGAAATCTATACCTCTTTAACCAATATCACTTCTTCACCAAGCATATCAATGATTTTTACTGCAATTTTTGTTTTTCTTTTAGGGATTTCTATTTCGCATCTTCCTACAACTAAATCGCTTTTCTTTTGTTGAACATCGGAATA
>CAZWJY010000180.1:0-3661 GCA_964634335.1 uncultured bacterium | reverse complement strand
ATCTCAAAAATCTCTCCAGCTCCTTATCCTCCACAGGACCTACAGCAGAGAGGTATAAATGAGAAAAGGGAAAGACCTCTTCAATTAATTCCATTACCTTATCCTCATCCACCTCTTGGTATCTCTTCAAAGACTTCTCAATAGGGATGACTCTATTATAAGAGAAGATATGCTTAGCCATCCTCAACATCCTTGAGGTAGGATTTTCTAAACCCAAGAGCATTGACCCTATGGTGAGGTTTTTAGCTGTTAAGAACTCTCTCCTCTTAAACCCTCTCTTTTTTATATCCTCCATCTCTCTTAAAATTATCCCCATCACTCTATCCAGATTCTTCTTATCAGTTATGAAGCATATACACAAAAAGCCTGTGTCTTCAAAGAGTTCTGTAAAGGATGATACAGAATAGACAAGCCCTTCATCCTCTCTAAGTCTGATAAAGAGTCTTGAGGACATCCCCCCAGCCAGAGCTGTGGATAGGATAGAGAGGGTATAGCGGCGGTTATCTCTAAAGCCAAAGGTAGGGAGAGCAATCGCCATATAGACCTGAGATATCTCTCTCTTCTTTACAGCCTTTATCCTCCTATCACTTAAGGATACCTTCTCCCTTTGAATATTCTCTCCCTTTTTCAAAGAGAGTCTACCCTCTATCCCCTCCATTAGGGGTCCCCTCTCCAATCCCCCTACCCCTACCACTGCTATATTGCTTAAGGTATAATGGGATTTGTAATAACTTAAGATTTCATTCTTAGTGATATTATCTACTGTAGACTCTTTCCCTGTTATAGGAAAACCCAGGGGATGGGGATGGTAGAGGGTTTCAAAGAGGAGGTCTACAACAAGGTCTTGAGGGTTTTCTACTGAAGACTTTATCTCTTCCTTTACCACCCTCTTCTCCTTTTCCAGCTCCTCCTCACCAAATTCAGGCTGAGAAGTTATCTCACAAAGGAGTTCTATCACTTTGGGGAGATGTTCAGAGGCAACCCTGGCGTATATACCTGTAAAGTCTCTACTTGTGAAACCCTCAAGAGTTCCACCCATAGATTCTATGGTATAGGATATCTCTTGGGCTGAAAGATTCTTAGTCCCTTTAAAGAGCATATGCTCAATAAGATGGGATATGCCTGAGTTTTTACTATCCTCATCCCTTGAACCTTGATTAAAGAAGACCCCTAAGGCGATGGAATGGAGATAGGGGAGATTTTCTGTTATTACCCTCTTATCTTCTTCTATAGTAGTCCTTCCGGTTACTGGTCTCCAAGACTCTCCGTTTTGAGAGACTAATCCTACCAAGGGCATCGATATCTATCACCTTTACCATAATCTTATCCCCTACCTTTAGGACATCCCTTATATTTTTTATTCTATAGGGTGCTATTTCAGAGATTCTCAAGAGTCCTTCTTTACCAGGCAGGATCTCTACAAAGGCACCGAAACTATTTATCCTCTTCACCTCTCCTAAGTATACCTTCCCTACTTCAGCATCTGCTATAATACCCTTTATCTGAAGCTCAGCCTTCCTCAGGGCTTCCTCAGAGGGGGTAGCTATGACAACCTTTCCTGAGTCATCTATATCTATCTGAGCACCTGTCTCCTCTATAATTCTTCTTATCACCTTACCCCCTGGTCCGATAATCTCTCCTATCTTCTCCTTAGGAACTGTAAGGGTAGTAATTCTTGGAGCATATTGAGATATGGTAGATTTTGGTTTATCAATAGTCTTAGACATAATATCCAGAATTTCCATTCTTACATCCCTCGACCTCATCATTGCCTCTTTTAAGAGCTGGGTAGAGACCCCCTTTACCTTCAAATCGAGCTGGATAGCGGTTATCCCTCTCCTTGTTCCAGCTATTTTGAAGTCCATATCTCCATAATGGTCCTCATCCCCTATTATATCTGTGAGAAGAACAGTTCTATCCTCCTCCTTCACCAGTCCCATAGATATTCCAGCCACTGCAGTCTTTACAGGAACCCCTGCATCCATTAGAGAAAGGGACGCACCGCATACAGTAGCCATAGAAGACGAACCATTGGATTCTAATATATTTGATACTACTCTAATGGTATAAGGGAACCGCTCCTCTGGAGGGAGGACAGGCTGGATAGCCCTTTCAGCAAGGGCACCATGACCTATCTCTCTTCTCGATGGAGCCCTCATAGGACCCACCTCCCCTGTAGAAAAGGGAGGGAAGTTATAATGGAGCATAAAAGACTTGGACTCCTCCCTCTCTATATTGTCCACAAACTGCTCGTCAGATTTAGTCCCTAAGGTAGCTACAGCAAGACACTGGGTCTGTCCTCGGGTAAATAGAGCAGAACCATGGGTTCTTGGTAAGACACCAATTTCACAGGAGATGGGTCTCAAATCCTCAGGTCCCCTTCCATCAAGCCTCTTCCCCTCTTTTATAATTCTTGCCCTTACATCCTCTCTTATAATCTTATCCAATATGAGGGATATATAATTCAATCTCTCAGGATACTTCCCTTCCAGTTGCTTTGTGAGGTCTTCTAAGATTCTCTTAAAACCTTCCCTCCTTGCTTCCTTATCTATAAGATTATTCACCTCTATTACCCTTTGAGTAGCAATGCCTCTTATCTCCTCCTCCATATCCCTTGGTATACTCTCCCCATCTATCTTTGGCTTGCCCACCATCTCTCTGAGGTCCTTCTGAATCACCACCAGCCTTCTAATCTCCTCCTGAGCCCTCTCAAAGGCTTGGGCGACCACCTCCTCCTCCACCTCCTTTGCTCCCCCTTCCAGCATAAATATGGAATCCTCATTACCACATATCACAAGATTGAGGGTGGAGTTATCGAGCTGAGAGACCGTGGGGTTAATAATAAACTCCCCATCTATCCTTCCAATCCTCACAGCCCCGATAGGACCGAGGAAGGGTATCTCTGAGATAGTAAGGGCAGTAGAGGCTCCTATAATACCAAGGATATCCCCCTCATTCTCTAAGTCAGAAGATAAGAGGAAGGATGTTATCTGTAGCTCATGGGAAAAGAGGTCGGGAAATAGGGGACGGATAGGTCTATCAATCAACCTTGAGCTGAGAATCTCCTTATCCCTTGGTCTACCTTCCCTCTTAAAAAAACCCCCGGGAATCTTACCCGCTGCAAAGGCTAACTCCCTATAGTTAACTGTAAGGGGTAGGAAATCTATATCTTCCTTCTTCTCCTTTGAATAGACTACTGTGGTGAGGACTACTGTATCTCCATATTGAACCAGCACTCCGGCATCTGCCTGACGAGCCAATTTACCAGTCTCAATCCTAAGGGTTCTCCCAGCCAATTCTATCTCTCTTTTAGCCATCAACCACGCAATCCCAATTTCTGGATTATCTTATAATATCTATCTCGGTGATGAGTTAAGAGATAGTTTAGATGTTTCCTCCTCCTATTTACCATCTTTATTAGACCAAGCCTTGAGTGCTTATCCTTCTTATGAATCTTCAGGTGTTCTGTTAAATAATTTATCCGCTCTGATAGGATAGCAATCTGGACCTCTGGGGAGCCGGTATCCCTTTCGTGGAGTTTGAACTTATCTATAATCTCTCTCTTCTTATCCTTCATTAAAGCCATATCTCATATTATAGAATATTTCCCCTTTGTCAACCCTGGGCTTCTGAAACTCACCACATCTACTGGGATTTTAGA
>CAZWJY010000179.1:0-3733 GCA_964634335.1 uncultured bacterium | reverse complement strand
GGACCAAAGAGTCTCCCTATCCCCATCTTCTCCAACTCCTTCTTATCATCCTCAGGTATTATCCCTCCACCAAAGAGGAGTATATCTGAAGCCCCTTTCTCCTTTAGAAGTTCCAGTACTCTTGGGAACAGGGTCATATGGGCACCTGAGAGGATTGAGAGTCCTATTGCATCCACATCCTCCTGGATAGCTGTCTCTACAATCATCTCAGGGGTCTGGTGTAGACCTGTATAGATTACCTCAAATCCTGCATCCCTCAGAGCCCTTGCCACTACCTTGGCACCTCTATCATGCCCATCCAGCCCTGGCTTTGCAACAAGGATTCTAAATCTCTTCTCCATATTACCCCCTTATGTTATCCAACTGCTAACTTCTCCCCTAAATCTAATCGTATCAGCCGTTCTCGAATGGTTACCTCATCCCTATACAATCGCTGCATAATCGTTAAGACCCTTCTCATTTTTTGAATAAGTATATCCATCCTCTGATTGAACTCTTCACTGGTCAAGCAATTTCCTAAAGGCTTTTTGTTTTCCATTGAATCTATCAACATTAATGTCCTTTCTATCCTATCCCCCTTTGTTGCCAACTTACTTAAATCTATCTCTTCCATATTATCCCCTTAACCTTTTTCAAATCACAAGACCCTACAAGATTAACAGTGGTTATATTTAGGCTAAAATATAATAGGCTCACGGTATTCTCCAAACTCCTCTCTCATCACCCCACATATCTCACCAAGGGTGGCATATGCCCTTGTAGCCTCAAGGATGGGATACATAAGGTTCACATTAGACCTACAGGCATCCCTCAAATCATCTAAGGTCCTCTTCACCTTCTGATTATCCCTCTTCTCTCTCAATTCCTTCAATCTTCTATGCTGTTCCTTCTCAACCTCAGGGTCCACCTTAAGGATAGGAATCTCTATCTTTTCATCCTTCAATGCAAACTTATTCACACCTACTACTACCTTCTCTCCTTTCTCTACTTTCCTCTGATACTCAAAGGCAGCCTTGGCAATTTCCCTCTGTGGAAATCCTTTTTCTATAGCCTTTACCATCCCTCCCATATCTTCTATCTTTTTGAAGTATTCATATGCACCCTTCTCTAACTTCTCGGTTAGATACTCAATATAATAAGAGCCTCCTAAGGGGTCTATAGTATTGGCAACCCCAAATTCATGGGCAATGATCTGCTGAGTGCGGAGGGCTATGAGGACAGCCTTCTCAGTAGGTAGAGCCCAGGTCTCATCCATAGCATTTGTGTGCAGGGACTGTGTCCCTCCAAGCACTGCTGCAAGAGCCTGAAGAGTAACCCTTATAATATTATTCTCCGGTTGCTGGGCAGTAAGTGTGCAACCTGCTGTCTGGGTATGGAACCTTAAGAGCCAGGAGCGTTTATCCTTTGCCTTAAATCTATCCCTCATCACTTTTGCCCATATCCTGCGTGCAGCCCTGAACTTGGCAATCTCCTCAAAGAAGTCTAAGTGGGAGTCAAAGAAGAAAGAGAGTCTTGGTGCAAAGCTGTCTACATCAAGTCCCCTCTTTATCCCTGCCTCTACATAGGTAATCCCGTCCATAAGGGTAAAGGCAAGCTCTTGAAGGGCAGTAGAACCTGCCTCCCTTATATGATAACCTGAGATAGAGATGGTGTTCCACTTCGGAACCTCCTTTGTCCCAAACTCAAAGGTATCCACTATAAGTCTTATAGAGGGCTCTGGAGGGAATATCCAGGACTTCTGGGCAATATACTCCTTTAGGATATCGTTCTGAATCGTTCCCCTCAGTTTATCATGGGATACCCCCTGGTTTTCTGCTGCCACAATATAGAAAGCCCAAAGAACAGCAGCAGGTCCATTTATGGTCATAGATGTGGAGACTTTATCCAAGGGGATACCATCAAAAAGGGTCTCCATATCAGCCAAGGAGGAGACGGCTACCCCACACTTCCCTACCTCACCCAAGGAGAAGGGGTCATCAGAATCCCTTCCATAAAGGGTAGGGAAGTCAAAGGCAACAGATAGACCTGTCTCACCATGTTCTAATAGGAACTTATATCTCTTATTCGTATCCCTTGCCGTGCCAAATCCTGAGAACTGACGCATAGTCCATAACCTTCCCCTATACATATTGTAATGAATCCCTCTTGTGAAGGGATACTCTCCAGGGAACCCAAGCTTTTTAAGATAATCAAAATTCTCATCAGGGATATATAAGGGTTCTACCTTCTCCCCAGATACAGTCTCAAAATCTATATCCCTATCCTTACTCACTCTCTTCATCCTCTCTTCCCATTCTCTCTTCTTCTTTTCAATCTCTCCCATATACCTCCTTTATAAGTTCTTGAGAAGCCTTAAGTGGTGTAATATTACCCGAGAGCACCTCCTGGGTAAACCTATTCAGGAGTTTTGCTGTCTCCTGATTCCCTTCTATCTTCTCATATAAAGCGGACTTCATATAGTCAAGGATTGTATTCTTGATTCTCTCTTTTTTCTTCTCTTCAAATCTCCCTTCCTGTTCTAAGAACCTTTTATGTTCATTCACTCTCTTATAAAGCTCCTCTACCCCTTCCTCTGAGATGGCAGAGGTCTTCAATACCATAGGTCTCCATCCATCCTTTGGCAAAGAGAAATCCAATACCCCCTTTATCTCTTCCAGTATCCTATCTGCCCCTTCCCTATCTGCCTTATTTATCACAAATATGTCTCCAATCTCCATAAGTCCTGCTTTTAGAGCCTGGATTGCATCCCCTGACTCAGGAACAAGCACAACAAGAATGGTATCTGCTGCCTGAGTAATATCAAACTCTGCCTGACCTACCCCAACTGTCTCTATGAGGATTACATCCTTGCCAAAGGCATCCAAGATGTTACAGACCTCAGTGGTTTTCAGAGACAAACCACCCAAGGCTCCCCTGGTAGCCATACTCCTGATATAGACATCAGGGTCTAAGAAGATTTTCTGCATCCTTATCCTATCTCCCAAGAGTGCACCATGAGTGAATGGGCTTGTAGGGTCTACAGCCACTATCCCTATCCTTCTATTATCCCTTTTAAATCTCAAGGTGAGCTTTTCTATCAAGGTAGATTTCCCCACCCCTGCAGGTCCTGTGATCCCTATCCTATGAGCCCTCCCCATCTTTTTATACACATCTTTTAATGCATCATCATCAAGGGAGGCATTATTCTCTACCAGAGATATCAACCTTGAGCAGGCTCTTATATCACCCTTAAGGAATCTGCTGATGAGTCCTTTCAATACTCTATCCCCTCCCTTGCCTTAACCCCTCTCTTATAATAATGCTTTATCTCCCTTACCTCAGATACGAGGTCTGCAAGCTCGAGAATTCTCTTGGGTGCATATCTCCCTGTAAGGATGAGTTCAATATTTTCTGGACATTCCCTTATAAGTTTCTCCACATCTCTCACTTCTATAAGACCATAGTCCATAGCCACATTTATCTCATCAAGGATAACCATATCGTATTTACCATTCTTTATTGCCTCTTTAGCCTTTTCAAACCCCTCCTTTGCAAGTCTCAAATCCTCAGGAGATGGGTCTCCCTTCTTAACAAATGTAGGGAGTCCTGACTGGATGATTTCAAAATTTGGGAGTTTCTTAGAGATTATCACTTCTCCATACTTAGGGTCACCTTTCATAAACTGGATACAGAGGACCCTAAAGCCATGACCCAGAGCTCTCAGGGCAAGTCCTAAAGCAGCAGTAGTCTTTCC
>CAZWJY010000178.1:0-3801 GCA_964634335.1 uncultured bacterium | reverse complement strand
AGCCCGGGGTCTATACTGTGGAATGGGATGGGAGGAGTGATAGGGGTCTAAGGGTTCCTGCAGGGGTATACTTCTATAGACTCAAGACAGAGGAATATAGAGCCACAAAAAAGCTTGTTATGATTAGATAGGATTAGTTAAACCCTGCGAAGGACTATCTTAAAATAGATAGTTGATTCCAAACCAGAATCCTCCAACAGAGGAGACCCTGCTATTCTCTACAAGGGATAATAAGGCAATAATGGCTGTATCTATCTTAAAACCGAAATCTACCATAACCCCTCTAAACTCCAAGGAGTTGCCAAGATAAAACTCCCAGATAGGAGGTGGAGAGAAGTTTTCTATCTTATACCTTTTGGAATGGGCTCCAAGCCTAACCCCCCAGGGGATAAGACTCTCCTTTGAACCTATCCCCAATCCCAGTCCAAACTCATATAGAGAGGCAAGGACCCATCCACCAAGATTTAGATTCTTTACAGGATAGTTTACATCTAAGCAGAGTTTTGTATCCATAGGTATTTTGATGGGATAGGTAGTATTCTCCATCTCTTTTGGCAAATCTATAAAATCCATTCTCCAATCTCCTGTAACTCTCTGATTATTTGTATCTACTTTCAAAGAGTCTGAATAGGAGTATATATCTTCAGGCAGACCTGAGACATAGATGGTATTACCATAAAGGGTTCCGATGGTTGCAGGAAACTGCTGCTCAATCATAACCCCTAATCCCAATTTATGGAATTCAGTCTGCCCACCCATTCTTAAGGAGAGTTGGAATCCAGAGAGAGTCCCTTTGAGTCTCCCTATCCAGAGGGTATCTTCTGACATACTCCCCCTTACATTAACATTCATCTCCCATCCCATAGGGATGGAGTAGGAAGCCTTTGCCTTTACTATGGCATTGTAAAAACCACCAGAATCTCTCTCCCAGAGGTTTATATCACCAGAGAAGGCTGTAATATCAAGACCTATTCCCATTCTAAGACCATAGGATTCAGTGGCAAGAGAGAGAAAGAGGGGGAGGGTAGAAATCTCCCCTTTTCCCTCACTATGCATATGGACTATACCATCCCCCTCTACTTCAAGGTCTGTAAAGATAACCAAGGTATCTGAGGGAAGCTGGGGGATATCTCTCCTCGTAACTGGGTAATAAGGGAGCTCAAATCTATACCTTTTTGAGATTATAGTATCTATTTGGGGTCGCAGTCTTAGAAACTCCGCCTTACGAAACCCTCCTCCTATCACCCATCTACCCATTCTTGCTACACCCCCTATATATTCAACCCCTCCAGATCGAGAGAATTCAACTTCCAGAGGAAGGGAGAGGTCTCCAAGCAGGGGGTTAGACTGGAGTCTTAAGAGGTCAAAACTACCCCTCCCTCTGGTGCCTATACCTACCCTTATCCCAAAACCCCCTCTATAGATGGAAGCAAGGGATGCAGGATTGAAGACCCCTATAGAGGCTATATCATAATAGGGAAGGGAGTAGTCAAGGTCTATCTCTGGCTGGCTTAGCAGAATAAGGGGAAGGGAGAGACCTATAAGCCACTTCTTGGAAAGAACTATTCCTCCTTACCTCAATTTCACAAATTTCTCAGTCTTAGTAAACCCTTCTGTCTCCATCCTGTAGAAGTATACCCCCACAGGAATCCCTTCTGTATCCCACTTCAGCTTATAAACTCCAGGCTCTTTCAGTCCGCTCATAAGTGAAACCACAAGTTTCCCGGTTATATCATAGACCTTAATAGAGACCCTTGATGTCCTTGGCACTGCATAGGATATAACCAGGGTATTCTTAAAGGGATTGGAGGAGAGGGTGTGAACTTCAAAGGTCTTTGGTATATCCTGTAGTTTTTCTGCAATCCCCTTCTTATTCACTGTTATAGCTCTCACTGCATCCTTCTTTGTATCTGCTCTGGTTGAGGTAGAAGTGAGTAAGAGCGTATCCTCAATATCTGGACCCACCCCTGAGCCTGGTTTAACCATTACCCTTATATCCTTATAGGCTGCAGGGTCTAAGGCTATACCCCAGGGCATTGTAATTGTGCTCCCTGCCTCAGTGGAATCGTAATAGACAACCACCCAGTTAGGGGGTGTAGGGGAGGAGGTCACTACAAAACTATCTGGAACACTCCCTTCATTTTCAATCCTTACATAAAAGAGGGCACTATCTCCAGGATAGACCTCTACAACCTTTGTCTGATTTTCTCCTGTAGTATTAAAGACTCCATCACCTTCCTGGTCTGAGAAATCCTTTTCCAAGGCAATCCAGTTATCAGGCTGACGCCTCTCCACCGTAGTCACAGCCATCACCACATCGTTCTTTGTATCATCCATCTGGGATGTGGAGGTTATAAGTATACTATCCACTCTACCAGGGTTCAAAGAAGCTGCAGGGATTACTTCAAGCTTTATCTTTTTACTCTCTCCTCCTGCCAGGCTACCTGTAAACCATCCGGTAGGACTCATTATCTGAGAGGATATATCATCTGAATCCTCATAATAGTGGATATTCCATCCAGACTTTGCAGAGGATGCGGTTACATTTATAACATCATTATCAGTTCCATCATTCTGGATTTCTATATAATAGAGGGCAGTATCTCCAGGGTCTACCTCCCTTGCCTTTGTCTGATTATGGGCGTCCGCATTATAGATATTTCTTCCTGCAGCATCAGACATATTAGGATTGGTAGCGATTATATTATCCGGCTGATAGGCAGGGACAGTGGTAATCGCTTTTACAGCATCCTTCTGAGAGGAGAAATTGATAGAGGTAGAGGTGATAAGGACAGTCTTCTTCTCTCCTCCAGGGACATCATGTGCAGGAGTAACTTCCAATCTTATCCTTACAGAATCTGCCGGGTCAATACTACCTGTATGCCATCCGGCTCCTGTTATCTCAGCGGTTATATCACTCCCCCCTGTATAGGCATCAAAGTATTGCACTGTCCAAGATGCGTCGCCTCCTGTTCCTGTTATTAAGAAGGAGTCCTGAATAGTTCCGTCATTCTCTATCTTAATATAATAGGGGACAGTATTATTTTGAGGGATACTCTTCCTCTTTGTCTGGTCTGCACCGCTGGTATTATAGATATTCTTACCTACATAATCGGAGCCGTCTATATTCCCGGCTATGATATTATCAGGTTGAAATCTATGAGCTGTTACCCTTGCCAGGACAGCATCTATAGAATCAGAAGCATGGCTGGAAGTAGAGGTTATCAAAACATCCTTAGTAGTTCCTCCAGGGACTGAGGTATCGGGTGTAATTTCCACCCTCAGGTATGCAAACTCAGTTCCAGGGGCTAAACTTGGGGTTGCCCAGCCTGTGCTTGTCACCTGAGAGGTGATATCATTTCCGCCTGTGAGGTCATCGAAGTATTTAATATCCCATGAGGCATCCCCTGCAGGTCCTGTCACTATAATCACATCCGGGGCACTTCCGTCATTCTCTATCTTTACATAAAAGGTTGCAGTATGCTCAAGGGCTACTGTATCTTCCTTTGTCTGATTATTTCCATCTGTATTATAGATATCTGCCCCCACTGTATCAGAGAGGTCCGAGTTGAGGGCTATCAGGTTATCAGGTCTATAGACCTGTCCAGGAATAGAACTCATTATTCCTATGCTCAGGAGTATCATTCCTGCTACTCTTAAAGCCTTCATAATTCCTCCTTTTTCACCTTGTCTATTATCACCATTTTTCTTTCTTTGTCAACCCTTAGGATATCTCTCTAAGGAGGTCTTAAATTATAGAAAACAGAAAGGAGAATAGACCCTCCTACACACCCCCTTGAC
>CAZWJY010000177.1:0-3812 GCA_964634335.1 uncultured bacterium | reverse complement strand
GTTCCACCACCTGCTGCTGCGCAGATGTAGTCCCCTGAGACAGAAAATTCACCAATACACTCACGCTCCCACCATCCTTTTAATCTCCCAACCTCTTCAGGATTGAGCGGGTCAGAAATATTGTAGATGCAGAGATAAGGTTTGCTCAAATTTGGGGTGCCATCCATAAGCCACTTAGCCCCTAATCCGTATAGATAACCCTCTGAAATTTCCATCTTATGGAAACGAGAGAAGGGTAAAGGGTAAGTTTTTACTTCTTTGGGATTTGAGGGGGCTGAGATATCTATAATACCGAGGTAGACGGTATCTTCTTTTGCTTGAGAGAGGTAGAGGAAAGGATAAGAAATTGCCATTGCTCCGTATACATAAGGTCTGTGCACCTGAATAGCTTCCACCTTTCTTGGTCTTGTGGGGTCGGAGATATCAATTACCAGTAAGGAATCTCCCTCCACTATATAAGCATAGCCCTCCCAAACTTCGGCTTCAGGGTTAAAATTTCCTGAAGGGGGGATATATACCCCTGTGAGTTTCGGGTTAGATGGTTGGGAGATGTCTATTACTTCTAAGGAGTCTATACCATCCTTGATGAGAGCAAGATTATTGGGAACATAGGCGTAATTGCCAGATACTTCGATATCCAAAGGCATGCCTGAGAGAGGATATAGTCCCAATTCTCGAGGCTCTTCAGGGTTGGAGACATCTATTATGTGTAGCCCCTTGGAGGGAGAAACAAAATAAGCAAGAGAGTCTACTACCCATACCGCTCCCAATAGATTCCAACCCCCACCTGGGAAATATCCTTTAAGGGCAGGGGCTTTCGGGTTTGAGATATCTATTATCCCTAAATCACACCATTCATCTATAATGTAGGCGTAATCCCCAGAGACAAAGACATTAAAGATATAAGTGCCTCTATACCATCCCCCTACCTCTTCTGGATTTAGAGGGTCTGATATATCTATTATCCTCAGACCCTTCTGTCTATCTGCTATATATGCGTAATCTCCCTGAACTGATATACTTAAAGCCACACCAGGGGTATCATAATGACCAATCTCCTTAGGCGATGAGGGGTCTGAGACATCAACAATCTGTAATCCATAGGCTTCCCCTGCAATATAGGCATAGCCATTCTTCACCCAAACATCACGAGCCCTATTAGAGTCGCTAAGGTTTTTATGGGGTATAGGACAATTTCCCAGAAATAGAGGAGAGGAGGGTTCTGAGACATCATATATTCTCAATCCTCCATAATCATTAGCTACATAAAGACGATTGTTTGAGAAGAAGAGGTCACCTATACTGAAGGGCGTTCCTACCTCTCCCACTTTTGTAGGATAACAAGGGATTGAAACATCAAGGATGATAACCCCTCCTCCTGAACCGAGAAAGAGATAGGGATTTCCCTCTACTTCTCCTATGGCTACTCGATCTGCTCCATTATAGGGCCAGGAACCCAGCCACTTCATATTCAGAGAATCCCCAAAAGAGAGATGACTCAGACCAAAAAGTATAACAACTTCTATTAAAAGTCTAAGATACTTAGCCATTATATCCTCCTTTGGGGGAGGGCAAGGCCCTCCCCCTTGTCTTCTTATTATCTCACCAACACCATCCTTCTCGTTTTTGCAAAGCCTTTTGCTTCAAGCCTTAAGAAGTAGATACCAGAGGAGACCTTTTCTCCTTTCTCATCTCTTCCATCCCAGATTGTTGTATAGACTCCGGGTGCTCTATTCTCATCTACCAATGTGCGCAATAGTCGTCCTGAGACATTATATATCTTTAAAGAGACAGGAGAGGATTCTGCAATCCCATATTTTATCTTTATTTCTCCTCTCAATGGATTGGGAGAGACTTCCTCAAGTCTCCATATAAAGGGTTGGGAAAGAGATTCATAAACTGAACGGGTAAGCTTAGAAGAGCTTATGGGCACGCTATCCCAGCGAGGGATTACAGGACCATTCCCCCATTGTTTGTAGGCCAAGATGTATATCCATTCGTCACCACCACGAGCGGCTATATGGAAATGGGCTTGCCCGTTAGCATCAGTGATACCATTTCCATAATGATTTCCACCCCCGCGGTTGACAAAACAGCCATCGGTTAGAGAGACAACCGCATCCTGCACAGGGTTTCCATTTTCATAGGTTACGGTTACCGTCACATCTACATATCCAGAAGGAGGTATGGGGTTGGGATAGACAGAAACATAACACTCTACAGGGGTGTCAGCCCAGTAGAAAATCCCCGGGTCACCGAACCAATTAAGATTCCGAGCATCAGATAGAGCTATATAGTTAGAACAACTCTGGAGGAGACTCATTTTAGCACTGTTGAGAGCAGTGCCTATATCTAACTCATCACGGATTAGGGCTCTATAGAGTGCGGTATCGTAACTAACTATATGTCCTGTAGATGGTTCACCAAAAACATTGGAGGGACCAAGCGCACCCACTGCGCCACCGTTGGTATTCAAAACCCATTCCTCTACTATAGAATTATAGGACTGTATGAATATGCCTGTAGAGCATCCAAAGCTGAAGACCATAGGTGTCTTTCCTGTGTTATTGAGTTGCTGAACCGCACTCCAGGGATACCAGACATAGGTAACCGAAGGATTCCTAATCCCCCATGCCCTTCCTCCAAGCACACCATGTCCCGCATAGTTTACAGCACCAACACCTCCTCCTGTTTCTATAGCATCTGTGATTCTTGAATCTGTGCCACTGGAATGAGGCTGGAACAGACTATCCCAGGGTATGCCCCGGTCATTAAGCATATTGTCACCTTCTATTATCCATTCCTTTGTGGGACGAGTATCTTCGTAATCATCTGAAGAGCCAATATGAGTAAGCCCTATCAGGAGTAAATGTTCATCACAATCCCAGGTTCCATCTGTATACTGCTCATAGGCTATAGTCTTATTTATCAAGGCGCTCAGTTGTGTAAGATTCTGGACAGGCCACCTCCCTATCATAATATCAGGATAGTTATCCTCACCTATTTGAAGGGTATAGTAGTAGTCAGAGGCGTCATAGTAGGCGTACCATCGCTGTACATATTCATACCAATTCCAATAAGGGCCATTATATGCTTCCCAATCTGTGGTACTATGCTCGTCATAGTAAGTAGGTATATGGGCATCATCTCCTTGTTGTATCTCCGCGGGCTGCTGATAATAAGTGTAAGTATTGGCATCACCCACAAGAAGAATATAAGAGAATTCATACTGAGGCTGGGTGATTCTTGCATGAATGACATTCCATAACTCATGCGCATCTTCAAAGGAGTAGGGTGCCACAAGGTCTCGTAAGTCTGATATGTAGACCTCTATCCCTTTCCGTTTTTTCCACTGCCAGAATGTATAGGTAAGCACAGGTTGGTAGGCATAATTATGGGCAGCGATAATCCAATAGCCATACCAGAGGGGCTGGTCAGGTTGGCAGATTCTGGATTGCGAAAGGTAGAGTTCTTCATATCCAAGAATGTTTAGACTTCTATAAAGCTTATCCCATATATGAGGAATTCTGGAAGGATAATTATCCAGAGCATTGAAGGGGTCTATTCCTTTATAGTTCAATCTCACTGTAAACTCCTTTGCTACTTTGAGTCTACCACCAAAAGAGGGGTTATAGGTGATAGGGGACACCAAAAGCCTTAAAAGCCTTACACACCGCATAATGCCTGGACGGTCAACAGTAGCTATAGACTCTGGATAGAACTTATCAGAGTTATAAAAGGTAGAATCTATCTCAAGTTTAGAGTCCAACGGTAGGTTGATAATCTTCGGTTGAACAGGAAGGATTTTATAT
>CAZWJY010000176.1:2059-3840 GCA_964634335.1 uncultured bacterium | reverse complement strand
CCGGCTACTTTATATCAGGTCTCTTTGGTAGACTTCTCATATGCTCAGACCTTTTTATAAGTTCTCTTACATATTTGAATTCAGAAGACTCTTTCTTCTCTTTTAACCCCTTGTCTATGGAGGCAAGGATTCTATCTAACCTCTCATAGTTCATTCCTATAGCGAGTTCATCGGTTATACCAGGCAAAAGGTCAGGGGTAGGTGGTTTATCTATTATCCTCTTTGGAACCTTGAGATACTCCGCCATCCTTTTCACCTCAGTTTTGAATAAAGGAGCAATAGGCATCACATCTGCTGCACCGTCCCCATACTTTACAAAGAACCCTGTAAGCTCTTCTGAGCGGTTTGATGTGCCAAGAACAAGGTAGTTGAGTCTCTCTGCATAGAGATAGATTATAACCATCCTTATCCTGTGTTTCACTCTATAATAGGCATTTATGGTTCTCAAGTATCTGCTCTTCACTCCTAATAGACCCTGAAGAAAGGGGGTTCTGCTCTTAGGGATGAGTTTATACCATATCTTCACACCCTTCTCTATAATCTTCCTCTTATTATAAATACTTTCAGGCAATAGGTCATAAACCCCCATCCCTTCAAGGATAGGGGTAATATCTATGGTCTTTATAGGGATATCAAATGTCCTTGCGACTTCCTCAGCATCCCTTACACTCTCTGGCGAACTATCTCTCTCTGGAAGGAGCAGCCCTAATATCCTTTCCTTTGCTAAAGCTTTCCTTGCCAAACCAGCCACACAAGCAGAGTCTATACCCCCACTAAGACCAAAAATTACACCCCCTCTTCTAAAATTGTCTACCTCTCTCCTTATAAAATCTATAGCTACCCTTTCATATTCCGCAGGGTCAAATTCCTCAAACATTATTCAGCCTTTATCAGCTTCTCCCTCCTTTGTGGGGTTATGAGGAAGTAGATCCCTGGTGAAAGGGACTTACCAATCTTTATCTCCCCTTTGCCATAAATCTCCTCCACAACCCTTCCATTTATATTATAGAGGGTGGCTCTACTCCCCTGAGGTAGATGTATACTTATCTCCTTTACAAAGATAGATGGTATCACCTTAACCTGTTTAATCCCTTTCTTCTCCAGAATCCCTGTGAGGCTTTTTGCAAGGGAATCATTTTCTGAATTCTGGTCTCCATCTAAAAGGGTATAACACTTTATGGAATAGGATGAAGTAGGCGAATAGGTTTTGGGATACTTTTCAAAGGTTATCTGGGTAGTAGAGTCGGGTAGAAGACTATCCACCTCTAAGGTATCAGAATAGACTACCTCTCCATTCTCAGATATATTACAGATAGCAGGGAAACTAATCATCGCTGCCCCAAAGTTTTTCACTGTAGCCTTAGGCTGATAACCCTCTTCCATCTTGTCAGGGGAGTCTATACTCACCATCCCTGCATCAAGGTCAGGTCTCTTAGAATAGAGTAAGATGAGGTCCCAACTTACAGCTTCTCCTGTGAAGGTGGTCTCAGGAGGGTTAATAGCCGCATTTGAGGATGCCCATAATTCAATTTTGTACAGGCTATCTGTTTCTGAGAACCCCTTAATCTTCCAGAGTTCATAGATATTTCCCTGTTGGACATTGGTCCAGGTATCCTGCTTACCAGGATTTCTAAACTCCAGGGTCTCTCCTCGGACACTGAAGATTCTGATTCCCCAGGTGTAGGCACCATCTCTTCCTGTAGGCATCCATTTTGTCCAGAATACAAAACTCTGAGACAATTCTGGGGATAAATTCCTGAGTTAGCTTCGCAGTTCCTGAG
>CAZWJY010000176.1:0-1959 GCA_964634335.1 uncultured bacterium | reverse complement strand
AAACTCTGAGACAATTCTGGGGATAAATTCCTGAGTTAGCTTCGCAGTTCCTGAGCGGTAAGGGTCCTCCATCCTTCCTTGACCCCCAATCCCCACAGAGAGAACACCAACATAATCTCCATCAGGGGCATTAGGGTCAACAGAGTGGCGGCTCACAATGGCTATGGTCTCAGGCATAGCAAACTCCTCCCATACATCACTGTTTAACTCAAAGCTCGGATCCTTGAGGACATTATACTTTGGCTGACCATATATTAGGGATAACCCCCCTGTAAGGGCTATGCCCATAACCAGAATTTTAACCCTCATGCTTACCTCCTTTCTCCTCTTTATCTCCCTTTATAATTCTGTCTATCTCTTTTCCATCAAGTATCTCTTTCTCCAGCAATTTTTCTGCCAGGAGTTTAAGTTTATCCTTATTCTCTCTCAATATCTTTTCCGCCCTCTTCTCCTGAGATTCTACAAGCCTTCGCACCTCGCTATCTATAAGCTGGGAGGTCTTCTCTGAGAAGTCAGGGCGAACCCCAAACTCCCTTCCTAAGAAGATCTCCCCTTCCTTCTTACCCAATGCCAAAGGACCCAGTTTCTCACTCATCCCCCACTCGCATACCATCTTCTTAGCCAGAGCTGTTGCCTTCTCAATGTCATCCTGGGCACCTGTGGATATATCCTTTAAGATAAGTGATTCTGCTGCCCTTCCTCCCAATATGAATGCCAACTGATTGAGACAATACTCTTTTGAATAGATTCTCCTATCATCTATAGGAAGAGGCATAGTTACACCAAGCGCCCTTCCTCTTGGGATAATAGTAGCCTTATGGATGGGGTCCAACCCCTTAATCATCTTAGAGACAAGAACATGTCCTGCCTCATGATAGGCTATTCTCCTCTTCTCCTCCTCACTTATTATAAGACTCTTCCTCTCCACACCCATCAGAACTTTATCCTTTGCATCCTCAAAGTCCTGCATAGCTACCTCTTTTCTATTCCTTCTGGCAGCCAGGAGTGCAGCCTCATTTACCATATTGGCTAAGTCTGCACCTGAGAAACCTGGTGTCCCTCGAGCAAGGATTTTTAAGTCCACATCCTTTGCTAAGGGGATCTTCTTTGTGTGAACCTTAAGGATCCCTTCTCTCCCTATCACATCTGGTCTATCAACAACAATCTGTCTATCAAATCTTCCTGGTCTTAAGAGGGCAAGGTCTAATATATCCGGTCTATTTGTAGCAGCCATAATTATGATTCCATCTGTAGTCTCAAACCCATCCATCTCTACCAAAAGTTGATTAAGGGTCTGTTCTCTCTCATCATGCCCTCCACCAAGACCTGCTCCCCTTTGCCTTCCTACTGCATCTATCTCATCTATAAAAATGATACAGGGTGCATGGCGTTTAGCCTGTTCAAAGAGGTCTCTCACCCTTGCAGCCCCTACACCCACAAACATCTCTACAAAGTCTGAGCCTGATATAGAGAGGAAAGGGACTTTTGCCTCTCCAGCAACAGCTCTTGCCAGAAGGGTCTTCCCTGTGCCTGTGGGACCCACGAGTAAGACACCCTTTGGGATCTTTCCACCAAGTCTCTGGAACTTCTGAGGCGCCTTTAAGAATTCTATTATCTCCTTCAACTCTTCCTTTGCCTCCTCAACCCCTGCTACATCATCAAAGGTAACCTTTGGTCTATCTGCAGATAAAAATTTTGCCCTTGACCTCCCAAAGGTAAAAACCCTGTCACTCCCTCGACTCATCTGACGCATCATAAGGAGCCAGAAACCTAATAATAGAATCCAGGGTATAGCAGGGATAAGATAGGAACCCCAGGTGCTGGATGGTTTGGAAGAGACCTCTACCCCCTTATTCACAAGCTCTTTTGCAAGCCCGGGTTCTTCGAAAGGGAGATAAGTCTTGAATTCCTTAAAGGTTATAGGACCCTCCTCACCATTTTTAGAAGACTCCTCTACAA
>CAZWJY010000175.1:2763-3851 GCA_964634335.1 uncultured bacterium | reverse complement strand
TAATATACGTGAATATGGAGCACCTACTCCATATATGGCGAAAGCCGCAAAGCGAATTGGTATAGATTGTGTCATCCTCACCGACCATTCCTGTGATGTAGAAGATTATGAGAATTATGATGATGGGTACGGGAATAAACGAGTATGGGACCATATGGGATGGGAGGTAAACCAATATGATGATATCTTGTTGATTCGTGGGGAGGAAGTATCTGCTGATGGGAGACATGAACATCACTTTTTGGCTTACGATATCTCCAACTTTATAAATGGAGAATTTCTCCTGGGTAATTCCTACTTATGGGTATTAGAGCAAGTTGAAAAACAGGGGGGATTTGCATATTTTGCTCATCCATATGATTATAATGATGAAGAATATGAAAAAAACCTTATTGATGCTTCACTTTGTTTTAGAGGGTATCAAATTTTTAACTGCCGAAATGTCCATAACAGCGAAGATGCTGACTACCCATGGGGAAAGGATTCTCCACATTTGGGTCAATGGGAAAATACAGATGCTAATTGGTTTGGGAAATATGAAGAATGTATTAAAAGATATGATAATCATCTCTCTAAGCATCTTTGGTATCCCCTACGAAAGCTATTTATATTGGGAGGTTCAGATGCCCATGGTGGTCTTAATTACTCTTCAGGAAATGAAGATCTGGCTGAGGGATGCTTTGATGCCCGTGCTTTTTCTACCGCTCTTGGATGCTGGCGGACAGCAGTGTATTGTCCTGATGGTTTGTCCACGGAATCTGTATTAGATGCTTTAAGGAATGGAAGAAGTGTAGTTACCGATGGTCCTATTATGATTTTTGGTATTGATAAGAATGGAGATGGAGATATTGATGACCCGTGTGATTTGAGAATAGGAGACGGAGATGACGATGAAGATGGCAAGATCGACCCTAAAGCATATCTCGTCAATAATCCTGATTATCAGTTCTATTTTGAGTTCAAATCTAACCCTTTATTTGGAGATGTTTATGCTATCAATCTTTATTGCGGGGCTTGGGATTTGGGAGAGAATCCAAAGGCTCGAACAGTTTCTTATGGTGGGACATCTCCACAAATAATTAAGTTAA
>CAZWJY010000175.1:0-2753 GCA_964634335.1 uncultured bacterium | reverse complement strand
TATCTATACCTATGGAGTTAGAGCTATTACCTGCGATAGTTCTTCTTTCTCTAATAAGGTCCAAGTTACCTGTCCTTATCTTATAAGTTCTTCAGGTTTTGAAGACTATGACCCTCCGCCTTATGAGGGTGAGGATGCAGTTGTCTATCAGTATGGGGTGGTGAATATTGAGGCAAAGGTTTGTGGGAAGGATGGCAATGTATCCCCCCATTCTGGTTCAAAGATGTATAAGATTAAAGGCACAGATAATAACTCAGGTCATCCAGATTGGGGAGAGTTGATAGGGTTTAAGCTCTATGACTGCGATATACCCATAACCCGCCATACCTTCCTATCCTTCTGGATGTATATTAAAAAGTCTCCTGATAATCTTGGGCATATCTATATAGGTGGGAAGATAGGTGGTAAGCACCTGAAGGACTGGACAAAGTATGGGGTGCTCATAGACCAGACAGGACAGAGGGCACATCCTTCTCTACATTTTGCAGAGGAAGGTAAATGGGTCCAGTATGTTGTAAGTCTTGCTCCTGCTGATGGAGAGAGGCTTAAGGCGATATACTTCTGCTATGGGGATGGGGTAGGAGCGAGCGGTGCAGAGGAGCAGGGAGACTTTATAGCATATATCGATGATATAAAGATTTATAATTACTTTCCCCTGCCTAATACCTGGTATGGAGAAATTTTTGGGAATGGAGGAGCTAATAATGAGAACTCTGATGAGAATTTTACCCTGTTCTTTGACTCCCTTACCTGGGAAGAACTTCCCTGCCCTCCTTGCGAGAATGAGCCTTTGAGGATTAGGGTAGATGGGAATGGTTCTCCTGGTGCAGATTTTATTGACCCCTACCCCTCTATAAGGAATAATATTGAGCCTGATATTTCTATAAGTAAACGGACACAATTGAGTTGGTGCCAGTATGATAAAGGAGTCCAGAAAGATGGTAGGAATTATGCACTCGGTTTATGGTTCTTTATAGAAAATTCAGAAGGAGATACAGATTCCCTTATCTACTCTGCAAATGCTGAAGAGTGTTGGGATAAGGTCGGATGGGTGGATATGTCAGACTATCCTCACCCGATTTATGATGAGTGGTGGCCTTCTCCTTATGGTCCACCTTACCGTCGCTGGGTTTGGGATGATTACCATATAGAGTATGATAAGTATAATCGTAATAGATATGGAAAGGTTGTTGACCCAGAGAAAATTATAGAAGTCCGTCTATTCCATTTCTGTGATGGGACTATAAGTAGTGAGTTAGGGGGAGTTATCACTCCAGTAGAATCATCTGAGAATGCACCAAATGATTTCTTTCCTGAGATAAGGGAGGTAGAGAATCGCTTGAGTCGAGTATTTGGTCCTATTATGGCCAGTAAGGAGGAATGTGAAGCATGGGAAGAGCAGATGAGGTCTCAAGGGTATAAGGTAAACTGTTATTATTATCAGGATTGGGAGAGGTATCTCTTCGGGGATTGTTCATGCACAGCTGATAAAGATGATAAGACTGTAAAGGCAGCAGGCAGGATGGATTTTCCTTACGATACCCTGATGCCTATTAAAAATGGAGTTAAAGAGGTAAGTCTGTTTATATCCTAGAACGGAGGGAAGAGCTTCCCTGAGACATTAGCCTTTCATACTCCTCCCAATGGATCTGTAGAAGTAGAGACACTGATAATTGATGGTGTTAAAAAGATAAGAGTTACATGGCATTGTGAATTCCATGATAGTATCCCTTATATCCCCTCTTCAGAATGTCGGGCTCTTTTTGCTATATACGATAGCTTGAGTAACTCTGCAGTCACAGTTAGTGAAAGTTGGGAAGTCCCTATTGTATCTTATTCTCCTAAAGCAACAGCCTTCAACATAAGACCCATCACTTTTGATAACGGAGATATTCATCTTCTCTATACCACAAAGCTTGAGAGTATATCCGTTATAAATTATCTCTATACTGAGGATACAAAGCCCTGGTTAGATTTAAAAGGGGTATGCACAGGAAAGGCTCTGTCTATGGATAAGGATGTGGCAGCAGGGGTGGATAATTCAAGTAGTGTCATCTTCTATCTTTTGAGAGAGGCGGATGAGTGGTCTGACCCTATCCCTTTGAAATATGCTCAGGAGAATATTGGTGAGCACTTCTCTCTCCCTTCTGTGGCTCTACGCAATGATACCATCCATATCGCCTATATATCTGTCATCCCTCAATCCCAGGCTCCTCCTTTACACAGGCTAATCTATCTTAAGTTCTATCGGGATATACCACCTGACTCTGTTATTGAGGAGGTTGTTAATGTCTGGGCAGGGGATGGGGACTATACCTGTGCACCTTCTTTGATTTTAGATTATAAGAGTAGACCTTTGATCGGTTTTAGGGGAGGTTATGCATATAAGATAGATAGGGGATGGGAGATAGAAGGGTTGCCCGACCCTTCCTTCCCACCTTCCCTTGCCTCTTATGGAGGGAATGTCTATATGCTCTATTCTCTGGGTAATACCCTTATAAGGAGATACGGTTATTCAGGTGATTACTGGCTCGGTGAGGATACGGTAGCAACTTTATCAAACTTTCAGGCATTTGAGATTTCCAATGGACACGCTATTATCTGGCAGGATGGAGATGATATTCTGTTAAGATTCTATGACCCCATCTCAAATTCTTACTCTCCATTATATAATATCGGCAAAGGGGCTTTCCCCCATACTCTATAAATAAGGCTTTCTCTGTATTTACCCAGCCAGACTCTGAATATTATAA
>CAZWJY010000174.1:0-3896 GCA_964634335.1 uncultured bacterium | reverse complement strand
AAGTTATAGGTATAGGTGATATTGAAGGAGCTATATATTGTGAGGATGGTTTTGACTATGATACAATCTCAAAAAATATGAAAAAGCCAGGAATTGTGCCGAAGGATTTACCTGGGTTGAAATTTCTCGGTAAAGGAGCAGAAGGAAATATGGAGCTACTTGAGCTTCCGGTTGATATACTTATTCCCGCGGCTATTGAAGACGTTATAACCAAAGATAATGCACCCCGAATAAAAGCAAAAATCATTTTGGAACTCGCTAATGGACCAACTACTCCCGAGGCAGACGAGATCCTTCATAACAGCGGTAAGTTCGTAATTCCTGACTTCTTGGCTAATGCAGGTGGAGTTACGGTCTCCTACTTTGAGTGGGTCCAGAACATCACTGGTCACTACTGGTCCTTAGAAGAGGTACACGAGAGACTGGATAAGAAGATGACAAAAGCCTTTAATGATGTCTATGCACTTTATAAGGAGAAGAAAGTCCATCCAAGGCTGGCTGCATACTTTGTTGCAGTCCAGAGGGTTGTGGAGGCGATGAAGCTAAGGGGCTGGGTGTAACCTGCTATCACACTGACTCTCTCATCTACAAATGCAGGGCAAGCAATGGTGCCCTGATACCTCCCATAGGTGTTTTAGTTTTTGACCCAGAGGAAACCATCTCATACGAGCTGCCTTGGAACCGCCTGTCATCTAAGTATAAGTAAATCTGCTTATAGGGGGCAGAAGCAGTATATCCTCAGCCTTTTGGGATAATCACAACCGCTGGTGTAAAGAAATATCCTGTTGACTTATCTCATTTTACAATTCTCGGAACCTGTGTGGGTGCCAAGGGAATAGAACCTGACCCTGATAAGGCTATCTTCCCTAATGTGAATCTTGAGACCAGGATTGGACATGACAAAGGGATAAAGGTTAGACTACCTATTATCATCCCGGGACTTGGCTCAACTGCTGTTGCAAAGAATAACTGGGAAGGTCTTGCCATAGGTGCTGCAATCGCGGGTATACCGCTTACCATCGGTGAGAATGTGTGCGGAATGGACCCCGAAGCTAAGATAGAAAATGGAAGGGTAGTCTATTCCAAAGATATGGAGATGAGGGTAAAGCTCTATAAGGAATGGCAACAGGATGGATACGGTACCATCATCGTTCAGGCAAATGTAGAAGATACGAGACTGGGAGTTCACGAGTATGTTATAGAGAAACTGGGTGTAGAGGCGGTTGAATTGAAATGGGGACAGGGTGCAAAGGATATCGGTGGAGAGGTTAAGATAAAGGATATAAAGCGTGCACAAATGCTAAAAGATAGAGGGTATATAGTCCTTCCTGACCCTTATGACCCAGGGGTTATAAGAGCCTTTGAGCATGGTATCTTTAAAGAGTTTGAGCGGCACTCAAGAATCGGGATGGTTGAAGAGGAGAGCTTTGTTAAAAGAATAGAGGAATTGCGCAGAGCTGGTGCAAAGTATGTATTTTTGAAAACCGGGGCATATAGACCTCAGGATTTGGCAAGAGCAGTAAAATACGCATCTATTGCAAAGATTGACCTTTTAACTGTAGATGGGGCTGGAGGTGGAACCGGTATGAGTCCATGGAGGATGATGAATGAGTGGGGTGTCCCAGGCGTAGAGCTGTGGTCTCTTCTTTATCAGTATGTGGATAAGCTGGCAAAGAAGGGGGAGTATATTCCGGATATTGCCATAGCTGGTGGGTTTGCCTTTGAGGACCAGATATTTAAAGGACTTGCTCTTGGTGCCCCTTATTTCAAACTTATAGGAATGGCAAGAGCTCCCCTTACAGCAGCTATGGTGGGAAAGACCATCGGAAAACGGGTCGCAGAAGGTCAGGTGCCTGTTTATATTGAAAGGTTTGGCAACACTCCGGATGAGATATTCGTTACTGCACCTGAGCTTAGAAGAAGATTTGGCAACGACTTTGAGCGCATTCCCACAGGTGCTTTGGGACTCTATGCCTATATGCAGAGAATCGCGCAAGGGTTGCGTCAGATAATGACAGGTAATCGCAAGTTTGCCTTAGAGTTCATAACCAGGGATGACATAGCCGCCTTGACAAAAGAGGCAGCAGAGAGATCAGGTATTACTTATATAATGGATGCGGATAAAGAAGAGGCAGAGAAGATACTGGAGAGTTGATAGGATAGTCTTACCAATAATGTAATAATTTTCTAAGATTTCCCTTTGTATGGGTTTTGGGAGGAGTTACACCTGCATATCTGGTTCTAAAGGGACCGTGAAGGAGTTGCGGTCTAAGTTGTGGCGACACTTCTTGTTATCTCACCACTATAATCTTACAACTACTCTGCTCACCCTTATCAGTTGTAATCACAAGGAAGTATACTCCAGGGGTAAGGCATTTATCATCCAGGACAATCCTCTGCTCAACCCCTGGCTCAACCTGTTTCTCTTTAAGAAGAGTAGCCCTTAGACTACCCAGAATATCATATACCATCACCCTCACTTTAGTCCTCTCTGGAACAGAGAATCTAATATCCATCCCCCCGGACCTTGGATAGGAAGAGATACGGATGCAAGACTTCTCCAGAGCATTTCCTTCACCAATACCAGATTTGGGAATTAGCTTTAAAATCCAGATATCGCATTTGCCTCCACCAAACGAGAGGGTCCCACCTGTGATGATACATCCTCCATCAGATGTGGGGATAATTGAACGACCCCAGTCCTCTCTATTACCTCCAAAGGTTCTTGTCCATAGGGTATCCCCATCAGGGTCTGTCTTTACAAGCCAGAGGTCACCACCTCCTGCTCCATTGAGATAGGTGCATCCTGTAATGAGGTATCCTCTATCCTTAGTCTCAATCACTGAATTCCCCCACGCAGCTTTTCCAAAAGCCTTTTCCCACAAGACCTCTCCGATATTACTCACCTTTGCAAGGTATAGGTCTCGCTTTTTTCCTGTTCCCCGAAAGTTTGTTACACCTGTGATAAGGTACCCATTATCAGATGTTTGAATTACTGAGTTTCCCCAATCACAATACTCTCCTCCAAAGGTGTTGGTCCAGAGAAGATTACCCTCAATATCTATCTTTATAAGATAGACATCTGGATAACCCACACTGAGTAAGTCCCCTAAGATAACATACCCTTCATCTGATGTCTGGATAAGGGAATATCCTGCAGCAAGGTCTATACCTCCAAAGGTTCTTGTCCATAAGGTATCTCCAGAGGTATCTGTCTTTATGACCCAGACATTCATATATTCTCCCTGACTGAAGGATTCTGTACTACCCAGAAGAAGGTATCCTCCATCAATAGCTTTGATAATAGAGTGACCCCAGTCATCCTTCTCTCCTCCAAAGGTTCTTGTCCATAGGGTATTACCTGAGCTATCCGTTCTTATAAGGTAGGCATCTGTGGAGCCTGAGCCAAAGGATTCTGTGCGTCCCAGAATCACATAGCCTCCATCAGATGTCTGGATAATCGAACTCCCCCAATCCTCCTCAGGACCCCCAAAGGTCCTTGTCCATAAGGTATCACCCTTTGAATCTATCTTTACAAGCCATACATCCCCATTACCTGCACCATAGGTTGCAGTATAACCCACAATAGCATATCCCCCATCAGAGGTTTGAATCACCTGAGCAGACCACTCATCTTCCTCCCCTCCCAAGGTCTTTGTCCACAAGGTATCCAGAGGTTGAGCAGAGAGGAAGGTATAAAAGGAGAGAAACATAAGATAAGGTCTCATCTTACCCCCTTTCTTCAAACCACTATAGGATTTTAACTCATTTTGTCAACCCTTAACAGATTTCAGAGTCTACAACCAAAGGTTGACAAGGAGGAAAATTTTAGTATAATCCCAAGATTATGGTCTCTTTTAAAGGTGGAGTTCATCCGCCCGAAGAGAAGGGGCTTA
>CAZWJY010000173.1:1986-3900 GCA_964634335.1 uncultured bacterium | reverse complement strand
GAAACGGTTCGGTTATCTCCAATGGGCTTCGTTTCTCCATATCCCCTTGCTGTCAATCTTTGGGAGTCTATCCCCTGCATCACGAGATAGTTTCGGACAGCCTCGGCCCTCCTCTGGGATAGGCGGAGATTAAAGGAAGCACTACCCACAGAGTCTGTATGTCCCTGGATTTCCACTCTGATATTAGGATGTTTTTTGAGTAACCCAACCACCTCATTGAGAACAGAGTAGGAGGAAGGCTTTATCACCGCACTCCCCCTATCAAAGTATATGCTCTGGAGGGATATAACCCTCTTCAAGAGATAGAAGTTTATCTCCCCACCCTTATCCTTATGGACCACCACAGGAAGGGTTTCTGACACATAATCCTCTGCTTCAGCCTTCACCTGATAGGTGCCAGGGTCTATCCTGATTCTGAAGTCTCCTTCCTCTGTAGTAGAAAAGGAACCCTTTCCAGGGATAGTAATCATAGCCCTTACTGGTTTCTTTGTCTGCTGATCCAAAACTCTTCCTACAAGATAGGTCTCTATCTTTTTATGGAGGCCGAAATTTATTATCCCCTCTATCCCTGCAGAGAGGGCTATCCCCTTCTCCTGCCACCTGTATCCAGGAGCTTCTACATGAATCTTATAAGTACCAGGGGGGAGGGTATCCTGATAGCTACCTGTAGAGGGGTCGGTATGGATAGGAGATAAATCAGAGCCTGGGAAGGTAATAGTAGCTGATAAGGGGGCATTGGTTTCAGCATCGGTTACTTTTCCACCAAGGATGGCATATTCAGGAACCTTGGGGGGTTTTATGAGATCAAAGGCGAGTTCTATCCCTGCAATAAGAGAGTTCCATCTGGGGATAGAGTCTCCTATCCCTATTTCTCCTCCTATATCAAAGGTGATGCCCTCTCTACCTGTGCCTATCCTCAGGCCTAAGGTAGTCCAGGTATAATCGATACCAAAACCCTCAGTAGAATTTTCATTGTGTGCCTCTGCCAGGATACCTAAGTAGGGTAAAGGATTAACTTCCAGCCCTGCACCCAAGACTATAGGCCTCCCTCCACCCTCAGAGAAGTAGGTATAACCGCCATTTAAATGGAGACCAAAAGGGCCAAAACCAAAACTCATAAGGCCTCTTCCTGTTCCCTCGTAGGTCGCACTAAAAGAGGGCACCGTACCACTGCTCACCCAGGTATAGGGGTAATGATAATAGAAATCCCCCTCAATCCCAAGACCGAACCAGTTTTTACCAAAGTAGAAGGGATAACCAAACTTGAGATTCCCTCCTAAGGAGTTATAGGTTATTCCATAAGCCGAGCTGGTGAGATTATAGAACCCAAGTCCGCTTCCTGAAAGAGAAAACTCGAGAATATTTACAGGAGCAAAGGAGAGGGAGAAATGGACCCATCCGTCAAGTTCCTCAGATATCACCTCCCCTGAGGCCCTTTCTAAGGTTTGGTAATAGCCATCCACATGGAAGAGATTGATGGTAAACATCCCTTGGTCTTCACACCTTGCAGAATAGACCTTAAAGGTTCCCCTTCCACCCCAGAAGGTATTTCTGGCCAAGAGAGGAACCGTACCTATCAGAAGGAGAAGAATCGATCTCTTCATTTTTCCCTCCTTTTTCCATATCCCCTTATGGAGCTGGATAACTAATGATAATCTGGGTGGAATCGGACCAGGCAGATGTATCTCCAGGGGCATCTATGGCCTGAACCTTTATATAATAGGTGCCAGTATCAGAGTAGGAGTGGGAGAGAGAATCCAGAGTCCCAGAGGCTACCAGATCGGTTGTATCAAAACTCCCATCACCCCAGTTAAAACGATATCTCAAGTCATCATCATCAGGGTCTATTGCCTGGGTAGAGAAATAATAGGTACTATCTACAAAACCTGTGGTAGGCCCAGATGCTGGGGAAGG
>CAZWJY010000173.1:511-1976 GCA_964634335.1 uncultured bacterium | reverse complement strand
GTTCCTATTTGAGAATAGGCATGGGTCATGGATACCGAATCCCCACTGGGAACAGACTGAGTCCAAGAGGAAACACTCCCATCTCCCCAATCCATCCTATACATCACCTTATCCAAGTCAGGGTCAGAGGTCTTCACCCAGAAAGTATAAGAGGTATCTACAAATCCAGTAGAGAAGCCCTTAGGTTTTGCAGGAGTATCTGGCCCCCTATTCTTCACTGCATGACAACCCATCATCAGAACCAACAAGGACAACCCTAAAATAATACGCCCCATTCTTCCTCCTTGTTTACGCAAGAATCTTCTGGCCCCAACGGGATTCGAACCCGTTCCTTCACCTTGAAAGAGTGATGTCCTAACCATTAGACGATAGGGCCCATAAATCATAATAACCAATTTAACCATCTCTCTCTGATTGTCAATAGAACAACTCAGGTCTATAATCCTTCACCTGGGGAGGTTGGAACAATACCCTGGATATCTCTTCTGCTATCCTATCCATTTGAGCCTTTACAACCTCGTTAGGCTTAGAGAGTTTCGACCCTTCTCTCTTATCACAACGGATGATAAAGGCCCCTGCATCAGAGATTACCACCCCTGAGATAGCGTGAGGCTGTAGAGCATAAAGGGCCCCTGCAAATTCTGGTCCCTTAGACCTTAAACATTCCCTAAAGGAGGAGAACTCCCCTTTCTCTATTCTAATTTGGGGGTCCATTGCCGCTACCCGCTCTAAGGATACCCCTCCTTTCAACTCCTCATAGACTCTCTGGGCATAACTCTTGAGTTCCTCTTCTCTCTTCTCTTTGAACCAGTCCCTCTTTACCCTCTCTTTCACCTCAGGGAAAGGAGGATATCGCTCTGGTAAGGCCTCCACCACCTGGAAAAGAAAATACCCGGATTTCCCTCTTACAGGATAGCTCACCTCCCCCTTCTTTGCCTCCCAGGCAAAGGTAACTATGGGAGTATAATCCAGAACAAAGGGGAAGTAAAAACCCTTAGGGGTAACCCACCCTGCATCTCTGGGTGGCTCAATTCCATACTTCTTACAGAGCTTCCTTAAGGGAACCCTTTTTGCCTCTTCCTTAAAGTCTTTTATCAAAGCATGGATACTATCCATGGTTTCGGAAGAGGGATTCAACCTAAATTTAATCCTGGCTGTGCTTATCCAGTCTCTCCTTTTAGAGAGAATCTTGGCAATTACCCATCCAAAGGAGGTGTTAAAGGGGCGACTCACCTCTGATACCTTAAGACCCTTTAACGCCTCCTTTGCTTCTCCTTTAAGTTCCTTCAGACTTCCTCCAATAGTATCGATTTCCCCATAGTCCATTCCCACATCATAAAAATCCTCTCCATTTTTTATAGCCCCATAAGCCTCCTCAACCATTCTTTTGGTATCCTCTGAATCCGAAGGGGAAGGCAGGATAGGAAAGAGAACAAATTCAAGTCTCCTTCCTTTTGGATATTTA
>CAZWJY010000173.1:0-501 GCA_964634335.1 uncultured bacterium | reverse complement strand
CTTTATGGAGCTCATAGTAGTTCTTAAGCTCCTGAGGGTCTGGAGAAGAGAGCTTTATCACCTGTGGGCCAAAAAAGAGATAGGTGGCCTTTATCTTTGTGGATGCCCTCTCCAAGACTTCCCCTATTTCACTCCGTGTAAACCTATAAGAGGAGAGAATGTCCCAGTTCAACTTCTCCTTAGGGATTAGCCTTCTTAAATCTCTTGCATAAGACTCCAGAAAAGCCCTATTCTGGGGAGCAAAGAGCACCTGTTGGTATTTATTTAAATCAAATTTCCCATCGGTCTTCAACTCTTCTCTATTTAGAAGTTGAGGAGGAGGATTGGTCTTCATTATCTCTAAAAGTTCCTGAGTTGTCACTCCAATACCCTCCCTTCTCAGATACCCCTCTAAAACCTTATCACTTATGAGCTGCCTCCAGGCATTCTCTCTCAGTTTTTCTATCTCTTCTTCAGTAAGCCTCCGGCCCTCAGGGATATTAGCCATAGCGCGTTTAATAT
>CAZWJY010000172.1:0-3993 GCA_964634335.1 uncultured bacterium | reverse complement strand
ACATAGGAATGACCTATGCAAAGAGGAAAGGGATCAGGAGTACAAGGCATGTTGCCCAAATCAGTTTCTCACTTCAAATGGTCATTGCGAGGAGTGTAGCGACAAAACAATCTCAAATATAAGATTGCCACGCCCCTGTGAAATAGAGTATAGCAGTTGGTCTCACACTATTTTGAAGACAATATACCTCTCGTTCTATTCTCCCATAAGTGGTATCTTTTATTTCACAGGGGCTCGCAATGACAGGGTGAATTTGTTCGAAAGCAAACCATAGATGTGGGTAGTTTAAGTGGAGTGTAGACTATCAACAGGGGGTTGACATAAGAGAATAATTCCTTAGAATTTAAGTAATGTATGAGAGATATACAGATAGAGTGAGGAGGGTTATCCAGCTTGCCCGGCAGGAGGCTATTAGGCTCCATCATGACTATATTGGACCTGAGCATATCCTCTTAGGAATCCTGAGGGAGGGAGAGGGCGTAGCTGCTATGGCTCTTACATCCCTTGGTCTCAGATTAGAGGATGTGCGTAGGTCTGTGGAAGAGGCAGTAGGTATGGGAGGGACTACAGTGAGTTTGGGAGAGATCCCTCTGAATGAAGAGGCACAGATGGCCCTCCAGTATGCAAGAGAGGAGGCAAGGAATTTGAACCATAACTATATAGGAACAGAGCACCTCCTCTTAGGGATATTGAGAGATGAGCAGGGTCTTGCATCTCAGGTCTTAAACTCTTTGGGTATAGATATTGAGATTGTAAGAAATGAGGTTGTGAGGATTCTTGGAGGCGAAATGCCTTATTCTCATAAAAAGGGTAAGTCCAAGACCCCTCTCTTGGACTATTTCTCAAGAGACCTTACCAGACTTGCTAAAGAGGATAAACTTGACCCTATCATAGGTAGGGATAGAGAGATAGAAAGGGTTGTCCAGATCTTATCCAGGAGGAAGAAGAATAATCCGGTGCTTATTGGAGAGGCTGGTGTGGGTAAGACAGCCATCGTTGAGGGTCTTGCCCAGAGAATTATAGCAGGTAAAGTGCCTGCATTATTGAGGAATAAAAGGATTCTGGCTCTTGATATGGCTTCTATAGTGGCAGGGACAAAGTATAGGGGACAGTTTGAGGAGAGGATGAAAGGAGTAGTATCAGAGATTATAAAGAGTAAGAACTGCATTGTCTTTATCGATGAGCTCCATACAATTGTAGGGGCAGGGGGAGCTGAGGGGGCTATCGATGCTTCAAATATCTTAAAGCCAGCTTTGGCAAGGGGAGAGTTTCAGTGTATAGGTGCCACTACTCTTGAGGAGTATAGGAAATATATTGAGAAACATTCTGCCCTTGAGAGGAGGTTCCAACCAGTGATGGTGGACCCACCCTCAGTAAAGGAGACTGTGGAGATTCTAAAGGGACTTAAGGAGAAATATGAAGCCCACCATAAGGTAATCTATACTGATGAAGCCCTGGAAAAGGCTGCTCAACTCGCTGATAGATATATCTCTGATAGATTCCTCCCTGATAAGGCTATAGATGTGATAGATGAGGCAGGGGCAAGGGTTAAACTCCTTAGACCTGTAAAGGACCCTGAGCTTATTAAACTGGAAGAAGAGATAGAGAAGAAAGCCAAGGAGAAGGAGGAGGCAGTAAAGAATCAAGAGTTTGAGAAGGCAGCAAGGTTGAGGGATGAGGAAGAGAAGTTGAGAGAGGAATTGAGGAGAAGAGAGATGGAATGGGAGGAGAAGGGTAATTATCCAAAGGTTAGTCAGGAGGATATCGCCTATGTGGTCTCATCCTGGACTTCTGTTCCTTTATCAAAATTGGGAGAGGAGGAGACCGAGAGGCTTCTGAGAATGGAAGAGGAACTTAAGAAGAGGATTGTGGGGCAGGACCATGCTATAGAGAAGATTGCTAAGGCTATAAGACGCTCAAGGGCAGGGATAAAGGACCCGAGAAGACCTATAGGCTCCTTTATCTTTATGGGACCTACAGGTGTGGGAAAGACAGAGCTGGCAAGGGTATTGGCAAGGTTTCTGTTTGATGACGAGAATGCCCTTGTTAGACTCGATATGTCAGAGTATATGGAAAAGTTTAATGTCTCCAGACTTGTGGGAGCTCCACCAGGTTATGTGGGATATGAGGAAGGAGGACAGCTTACTGAGAAGGTGAGAAGAAAGCCTTATTCTGTTGTTCTGTTTGATGAGATAGAGAAGGCACACCCTGATGTCTTTAATATCCTCCTCCAGATATTGGAGGACGGACAGTTGACAGATTCCCTTGGTAGGAGGGTGGACTTTAAGAATACTGTTGTTATTATGACTTCTAATATCGCTACAGCTGAGATAAGGAAGTCCCAAGGGATGGGTTTCCGTTCAGAGGAGGAAGCCCAGTCCTATGAGAAGATGAGGGAGATGCTCTTAAGTGAGATAAAGAGGGTCTTCAGACCTGAGTTTTTAAATAGAGTGGATGAGATTATAGTGTTTAGGTCTCTCGGGAAAGCCGAAATGGAGAAGATTGTGGATATTCTCGTGGGTGATATTAAAGAGAGGCTGGAGGCAGAAAAGATTAAGCTAACCCTTAGTAAAGAGGCAAAGGAACTACTGGTAGAGAAGGGTTTTGACCCTGAGTTTGGAGCAAGACCATTAAAAAGGGCACTCCGTCAATTATTAGAAGACCCATTGGCTGAAGAGATGATTAAGAACCATCCTGAGCCAGGAACGGTTATTAAAGTAGAACGTTCAGGAGAGAACTTAAACTTCCTTATCCATAAAAAGGGTCATACACCCACAAAAATGAAGAAGAAGTAGTTACACTACTAAGCTTCTTATTTTAGCCATATTCTTCAAATCCTCTTTATCACTTTTTCTTGGAGTCTCCATAATTCCAGGAAGGTCTTTTAATAAGGGATGGTTGACAATATTTTTAAACCCTTCTTCCCCTATCTTCCCTTTTCCTATATGCCAGTGCCTATCTACTCTTGAACCTATATCTGTTTTAGAATCGTTAAGGTGTAAGAGCTTTAATCTCTTAAGACCTATAGACCTATCAAACTCCTTAAGGGTTTTATTGAGTGCCTCCTCTGTTCTAAAGTCATAGCCTGCCTCAAAGGCATGGGCAGTATCAAGAACCACACCTATCCTTCTCTTATCCTCGATGAGTCTTATAATCCTTGCTATATGAGAGAAGCTATAGCCAATCTCTGTTCCCTGTCCTGCAGTATTTTCTAATAAAAGGATGACCTTATTTTTCACCCTTTTAAGTCCCTGGTTTATCCCTTCTGCCATTCTTATAATCGCCTGTTCCTCTGATGAATCCAATCGGCTTCCAACATGGGTTATAAGATAGGATGCGCCTAAATATTCAGCCCTCTTTAAGTCTTCAATAAGGGAGTCTATAGACCTTTTAAAGAGGTCTGGGTTAGGGGAGGCGAGATTTGGCAGATAGGGCATATGGAGAACTACAGGATGGATATTTGAGTTCTCTATATCCTTTCTAAACTTCTTCACATCCTCTTTATCCAGAGGGGGATATTTCCATCCCCTGGGATTTCTTGAGAATAGTTGAATGGTTTCACATCTTTTCTTCTTTGCCCTCTCTACTACTTTTGAAAATCCTCCAGCAATGGATATATGGAATCCAAACCTCATATAAGAATTTAGCAGGAGAAATAACTAAGTCAACCCCATAGTCATTGCGAGGAGCGTAGCGACGCAACGCGTAGCATGGATGGAGCGTATGCGACATCAAATGCAGAGCGTAGAGCGACTGAAAGGAGCTCAACCCTGTGAAATAAAGTATAGCAGTTGGTCTCACATTATTTTAAGGACAATATACCTTTCGTTCCATTCTCCCATAAGTAATATCTCTTATTTCACAGGGGCTCGCAATGACAGGGCCGAGGTAGGAACACTACTTTTGCCTTTAAATTAGGGGTAAATTTCAGAAAATAGCTGAATCCTCCCCACTTTTTATAAAGCATATCGCCATAAGGATTTTATTATGGTA
>CAZWJY010000171.1:0-3996 GCA_964634335.1 uncultured bacterium | reverse complement strand
ATACCCTTTCAGGAAGGGCTGTATTGAGAATAAAGGTGGAGGAATGATGATAAAGAGAAGGTTGACAAATGGAAATCTTTGCACTAAAATGCATAGAGAGGAGGGATAATGAAAAAGGTAAAGGGGTATGTTATATTAACCTTTAAATTCCGCAAAGAGGGCAGAAGATGGACTGCATATTGTGAGGAACTTGGCACAGCCACTTTTGGCAGTTTTAATGGATTAGCATCGGTTTGAAATATACCAAAGTTCCTGCTATTACTGGCAAAAAATTAATCAAGCTCCTTAAGAAAGAGGGATGGGTAGTGTGATGAGCATTTACCTTCTAATATCTCTCTTAGGGATAACAACCCAGTCTTGGAGACTGGAGACCTATGAGGACTTTATCCAGGGTAAACCAGAAGGGATTTCCATAACATCCGATGGTTTTTTAAAACTCTCTCCAGAACTTGAGCTTTTATCAGAGATCCCTGAGACCTATATCTTCTCTATAACAGAGGATAGGAAGGGTAATATATACTGTGGGACAGGAGAGAGAGGAAGGGTCTATAAAATTGATAAAAAAGGTAAAAGGTCTCTATTTTTTGATACCAAAGAGACAGGGGTGTTAAGTTTAGTTGTGGGAAGGGATGGGTATATCTATTGTGGAACTACTCCTCAAGGATATATCTATAAAATCTCTCCTAAAGGAAGAGGGAAGATATTCTTTAAGACTAAGGAGAAGTATGTCTGGGACCTCCTCTTTGATAGTAGGGGAAACCTTTATGCTGCTACAGGGGTAGAGGGGAAGATATATAAGGTCTCTCCCGGAGGCAAAGGGGAGGTTGTGTATAAATCAGAAGACCCCCATATTATGACCCTTGCCTACAATAAGAGCCTCTTCTGTGGAACTTCAGGTTCTGGGCTTGTATACAGAGTCACAGATAATGATGTAATGAGTATATATGATACCCCCCAAGCAGAGGTCCATTCTATTGTCTTGGATAAGAGTAACAATCTCTATCTCGGATGTGTCCCAGAATCTACTGAAGCAGGGGTAGAGGTATACAGGATAGATACCTCTGGAATTCTTTCCTGGAGACAACCCTTGGAGGATTCTCTTCTCTTGGCAATGGTTATGGATGAAAGGTATGGACTTGTTATAGGGACAGGCTATAAGGGTAGAGTATACTCCTTCTCCTCTGATAATAGACCTTCCCTGCTCCTTAAACTAAAAGAGCCTGAAATCCTCTCCCTGTACAGTAATGAGAATCTCCTCTTGGGGACAGCTTCTCCTTCCAAGATATATTCTGTAAAAAGGGCATATACTAAGGAGGGGGAATATACATCAAAGGTTCTGGATGCAGGGACTATAGTAAAATGGGGGAGAATAAAGGCTGAGATGGAGAGACCCAGAGGCACAAAAATTCTCCTCTTCACCAGGTCTGGGAATAGTGAAGAGCCAGATAGAACATGGAGTAGATGGAGAGAAGTAGAGAGGGGGATGATAAAGAGTCCATCAGCGCGGTTTCTCCAATGGAAGGCTATCCTCTCTACCAGAGACTCTAAGAAAACCCCTTTATTAAAGTCCTTAAATATCTGGTATCTCCCTACTAATCTTCCTCCGGTGATAGAATCGGTTAAAGTATCAAAAGAGGGTGAGATATCCTGGGAGAGTTGGGACCCAAATGAGGATTCTCTTATTTTTGACCTCTATTTCAGAGGCATAGGAGAGAAAGACTGGAAGGTATTGAAAAAGGGAGTGGAGGAATCTCCTTATACCTTTAATACCCAGGCTCTTCCTGATGGGAGATATGAGATAAAACTTGTGGCTTCAGATAGATTATCTAACCCTAAGGGACTTGCCCTAACCAGTGAGAAAGTCACAAAACCCTTTATAATAGACAATACCCCTCCAGAGATAGGCAGAATAGGTGTAAAGAGGATAGATACACGAAGATATAGGATAAGCCTTAAGGTAGAGGATAGACTCTCCATAATTTCCAGTGCCTTCTATTCTATAAATGCAGGGGATTGGCATCCCTTATCTCCAGATGACCTTATCTTCGATTCTCTCTCTGAAAAATTCAGTTTTGATATAGAGGTTGAACCTGGAGAGTGGGTAGTGGTCGTAAGGGTTGAGGATGAGATGGGTAATGGGAAGACAGAGAAGGCTATAATAAGAGAGAGATGAATGTATCAATCCTTGCCCTTGTTGCCCTTCCTCTCTTCTTCTTAGCCTTCAGGTTCTATTCAAGATACTTATCTAAGAGATACGGTGAGGACCCAAAACGTCCCACCCCTGCCATAGAGTTCAATGATGGGAAGGACTACTGTCCTACAAAGACCCCTGTGGTATTTGGTCACCACTTTGCCTCCATTGCTGGTGCAGGACCTATCCTTGGTCCCACTATCGCCCTCCTCTATGGAGTGGTCCCTGTATGGCTATGGATAATCCTTGGAGGTATCCTTATAGGTGCTGTCCATGACTATACCACCCTCTTTGCCTCCCTACGGGAGAAGGGGAAGTCTATTGCAGAGATTGCCAAGAAGTCTTTGGGAGATACAGGATTTGCTTTAGTAATAGCCTTCACCATAATAATGATTGTCCTTGTCACTTCAGCCTTCTTAGTTGCTTCAGCAAGGGCTCTCACCTCCCTTGTTCCCTTAAAAATCCTCGGACTCCCTCCCTCTCAGACTATATTCAAGACAGTTATTAAGAATGGAGTAGAGATGGGAAAGATAGGAGGGATAGCCTCTATGTCTGCAATTGTAATAACTGCCCTTGCCCCTATCTTAGGATACCTCAACTATAAAAGGAAGGCATCCGTAGCCATAACAGCTCCCTTAGCCATTGGTATAGCCCTGTTCTCTGTGTTTATAGGTATTCACCACCCTGTGTCTCTACCCCAGAGGACATGGATGGTTCTCTTAGCATCCTATTCCTTTATAGCAGCAGGTATCCCTGTCTGGCTCATCCTTCAACCAAGAGACTATACAAATGTCTTTATCCTCTACGGAGGGATTATATTTCTTGTCATTGCCACCTTCTCAGCAGGGATTTCAGGGGTAAGGATAGGAGCACCCCTATTCAATGTCCATCAAGGGATTTCCAGGCTTGGTCTTATATGGCCCTTCCTCTTTGTCATCGTTGCCTGTGGTGCCATCTCAGGGTTTCATGCCCTTGTGGCAGGAGGGACATCTGCAAAACAGGTCACATCAGAGAGGTCAGCAAGGCTTATAGGTTATGGAGGGATGCTACTTGAATCCATCTTAGCTATTGGAGTGATAGCTGCCATATCTGCAGGGATAGCCTTTAAGGACTACTTGGGGATAGTATTTCCTGCAAAGGTAGGGGCATCAAATCCCATCTTGGGATTTGCCTTAGGTATGGGTGGATTATTGAATAAGGGTCTGGGTATCCCCTTCTCCTATGGGAGCATCTTTGGGATTCTAATGGTAGAGGGGTTCATTGCTACAACCTTAGATACTGCAGTAAGGCTGAACAGATACCTATTTGAGGAGCTCTGGGGGATAATATTCAAGGGGAGGGTTCCAGGGATAATGAGATACTATCTTTTCAATTCTGGTCTATCAGTGGTGATAATGCTCTTCTTAGCCCTTACCAATGCCTTCTTAGCTATATGGCCCATCTTTGGGACAGCGAACCAGCTCCTTGCTGCCCTTACCCTTATAACCCTGACTGTATGGCTCATTCTCACAAAGAGGAAGGCAATATTCACTGCCATCCCTGCTGGTTTTATGCTTGTCACTACCCTATTCTCCCTAATATTCCTATTCAAGAGGTATCTTACAACCCACAACACCATCCTCCTTGTAGCTGATGCAGGTCTATTCCTCTTAGCCATAGCCCTTACCTGGGTAGCAGTAAAGACATTTAGAAGATTAAGAGAATCTATAAGAGATTCCCAGGCTATGTAGCCAGAGAATTGGCAGACCTAAATCCAGGATATGGAAGTAGGTATCTCTGGATGGTAGGGAAGACAGCCAAAAAGG
>CAZWJY010000170.1:0-4024 GCA_964634335.1 uncultured bacterium | reverse complement strand
CCAAGGGGTTGACAGAGTGATAAAAAGGTATATATTTTAAAAAAGGGCCTATAGCTCAGTTGGTTAGAGCGTCCCGCTGATAACGGGGAGGTCAGAGGTTCGATTCCTCTTAGGCCCATTATAGAGATGACCAGAAGAGAGGCTATACCGATAATAGTAGGGGTGGGAATAGGAGTGGCTATCCTCTTAATATTCCTCTTCGGTCCCCTCAAGTCCTCCTATCAAGATTCCCCCTTTGGGAATTATATCGCCCTTATAGAGGTCAAGGGGGAGATTAAAAAATCAGAGGATATCGTTAAACAGTTAAAGAGATATAGCAAAGATTCAAGGGTTAGAGGGATTCTTTTAAGAATAGATTCCCCAGGTGGTAGGGTGAGTGCATCTCAGGAGATATACTCGGAGCTCAAAAGAATAAAAAGGAAAAAGAAGATAGCCGTATCTATGGGAGGTTTAGCTACCTCAGGAGGTTATTATATCTCCCTCCCTGCAGATATCATTGTAGCCAACCCTGGAACCATCACAGGTTCCATAGGAGTAATTATGTCCTTTCCCATAGTAGAGAAACTATTTAAGAAATGGGGGATTGAGGTAGAGGCAATAAAGTCCAGAGAGCACAAAGATATAGGTTCACCCTTCAGACCTATCACAGAGGAGGAACGCAGACTTCTCTCTGAAGTGATTGGCGATGTCTATGACCAATTTGTGGAGGCTGTCGTGGAAAACAGGAATCTACCTAAGGAGAAAGTCTTAAAAATAGCAGACGGAAGGATTTTTTCAGGTAGACAGGCAAAGAGGCTTGGACTTATAGATACCCTTGGAAGTTTTGAGGATGCTATAAGAATCCTTGCTAAGGAGGTAGGAATAAAAGGGGAACCAAAGATTATCAAAAAGAGGAGGAGGATATCTCTTTTTCGGAGATTATTAGAGGGTATAGAAGACTATCTAATCCCTAAGCTTAAATATTCCATATATTAGAGTCATTGCTTCTGATACTCCTGCCACCTCTTCTCTAAGTTCGGGTCATTTAAGGTCTCAAGTATATAGTCGCAGAATTCTCTACCTGTTGCACCTGTTGGACGACCTGTCATCACAAGCCTCTTCTCATACTGACCACAGATGTCTAAAGCCATCTCAAGCTTCTTGCCAAGTTCTTTATAACCTATATGATTTAGAAGCATCGCTCCACCTCTAATCACACTGGAGGGGTCGGCATACTTTGCTCTACCCTCCTTGACCATCCTTGGGGCTGTGCCATGAATAGCTTCAAACATCGCATACCTCTTTCCAATATTGGCGCTTCCTGCTGTCCCCACTCCTCCCTGAAATTCTGCAGCCTCATCCGTAAGGATATCGCCGTATAGGTTGGGTAACACAAGAACCTTAAATTGAGTTCTACGCTTCGGGTCAACCAATTTCGCAGTCATTATATCAATAAACCAGTCATCAGCATTTATCTCAGGATACTCCTTTGCAATCTCATAAAAGGTCTTCAAGAATAGTCCATCAGTAGTTTTAACCACATTTGCCTTGGTAACTGCTGTCACCCGGTTTATACCATTCTTCTTTGCATATTCAAAGGCGAGCCTTATTATCCTCTCACTGCCTGGGCGTGTAATCAACTTGAAGTCTATTGCTAAGTCTGGTGTCACTTCAATTCCAAAAGGACCGAGAGCATAGACATCCTCGGTATTCTCTCTGAAGAATATCCAATCTATTCCCTGGGCAGGAACCTTCACTGGTCTAACATTAGCGAATAGGTCAAGCTCCTTTCTCATAGCAACATTTGCGCTCTCAATATTTGGCCAGGGGTCTCCCTTCTTAGGCGTTGTTGTGGGTCCCTTTAATAACACATGGCATTTTTTAATCTCAACCAGAACATCATCAGGGATTGGCTTTCCCACCTTTGCCCGATTTTCAATTGTCAACCCCTCAATGACTCTGAATTCAATCTTACCCTTTGCTACTTCATCCTTCAAGAGTTCCTCAAGCACCCTCTGTGCCTCGGATGTGATATATGGACCAATCCCATCACCACCAATGACACCAATAATGATAGGTTTAAGCTTAGTATAGTCAATCCATTCCTGTTCTTTTTTTATCTTCTCAATCCGCTCCAATTGTGGTTTTAAAACTTCGGCAAAGTGTTCCTTTGCCCTCTCAAGAGTCTTTTCCATTCTTCCTCCCTTCATGGTTCTATTTTTATATCCTTATGTTTCTTAATATGGGCAGTAAGTCCACCCTCTTGTAACATCCTGAGCATAAAATCTGGAATAGGGGCAAACCTTAACTCCTCACCTTTGGTTAGATTCTTAATTCTCCCCTGCTGGAGCCATACCTCAAGCTCATCTCCATCGTCTATCTTATCTGTATCGCATTCAATCACAGGCAAGCCTACATTTATAGCATTCCTATAGAAAATTCTGGCAAAGGATTTTGCAATGACTGCACCCACACCAGAGAGCTTTATTATCCTTGGGGCATGCTCCCTTGATGAACCGAGCCCAAAGTTATTCCCTCCTACCACAAAATCTCCCTTTCTCACCTTCTTCACAAAATCAGGGTCTGCATCCTCCAGGGTATGTTTGGCAAGCTCTGGAAGGTTGGAGCGGAGGTGGAAGTATCTACCAGGAGCTATATGGTCTGTAGAGATATTATCCCCAAACTTTATTGCCCTTCCCCGTAAGGGTTGTGGGTTCTGGATTCTATGTTCGGGGTTATTCATTAAATGCCTCCTTTCTTACTTCTGACACCTTGCCTCTATCACCTCATTTCTCTCGGGTCTGTAATCTCTCCCTTAATAGCAGAGGCAGCAACTGTAGCAGGGGAAGCTAAATAGATGAATCCGTTAGGGTTTCCCATCCTTCCTTTAAAGTTTCTGTTCTGAGTAGATAGACAGACCTCTCCATCCCCAAGCACCCCCTCGTGAACCCCTACACAGGGTCCACATCCAGGGGCAAGGATGGATGCACCTGCCTCAACAAATATCTCTATGAGTCCTTCTTTAAGAGCCTGGAGGAATATCTTCTTTGATGCAGGGATTATGAGCAGTCTCACCCCTTTTGCCACCCTCTTCCCTTTAAGTATCTCGGCTGCTACCCTTAAGTCCTCAATCCTTCCATTTGTGCAGGTTCCTATAAATGCCTGATCAATCTTTATCCCCTCTGCCTCTTTTATGTTCTTTGTATTATCCACTGTATGGGGGAAGGAGACGGTAGGCTCTATCTCTGATAGGTCAAACTCAAATACCCTCTCATACTCAGCATCCTCATCAGGCTTAATCTCTCTAAAATCTTTCTCCCTCCCCTGCTCCCTTAAGAACTCCTTGGTTATCTCATCTGTAGGGAAGATACCTGCCTTTGCCCCTGCCTCTACCGCCATATTGGAGATAGTGAGTCTATCTGAAAGCTTAAGATTTTCAATCTCTCCTGCAAACTCCAATGCCCTATAGGTAGCCCCATCTGCCCCTATCTTTCCTATAAAATGGAGGATGAAATCCTTTGCATAGACCCCTGGTTTGAATTTTCCTTTAAGCACAACCTTAAAACTTCTTGGGACTCTAAGCCACACCTTACCGAGAGCCATAGCATAAGCAACATCTGTTGAGCCCATCCCTGTTGAGAAGGCACCAAGAGCGCCATAGGTGCAGGTATGAGAGTCTGCACCCACAATTAAGTCACCAGGGCGTGCAAAGTCTTCAACCATCCTCTGATGGCATACCCCTTCGCCTGTTTCTGAGAGAACAGCCCCTGTCTTCTTGGCAAACTCTCTCATCTTTATATGCCCATTAGAGAGCTCTTTTCTTGGTGAGGGGGCTGCATGGTCTATAAACAGAACAGTCCTCTCAGGCAGGACTGCCCTTACGAGGTCTGCCTCTTCAAGCTCCTTTATAGATAAGGGACCTGTCCCATCCTGAACCAGAGAGCCGTCCACCTTGGCTACAACAAGTTCATCCCTTCTCACTTCCCTTCCTGTATGCTCTGAAATAATCTTTTCAGATATAGTAAGCCCCATTCATCCTCCTCTT
>CAZWJY010000169.1:2628-4071 GCA_964634335.1 uncultured bacterium | reverse complement strand
TTTTCTTATCGTAGGGATTGGTGCATTCTTCGGTTTTGTCACTGGAAGAGTTCAAGTCCCTGTATCCATCCTATTACCCATCTACTATTCCAAATATGGAGCGAATGCAATGACCCCATTAATATTCTCCATTATGTTCTTCTCTATCTTTATGGGATACGTAATCTCACCTGTCCATCCCTGCGTAGCTGTCTCTCTGGAGTTCTTCAAAGTGAGACTTAAAGACTTCTTCAAGATATTAATAATTCCTACAATTATAGCATTGGGTGCAACGTTTTTATCAGCTATTGCCCTTTTATGACTCTTCTTGACTCTCGATTTTTAAAATCTATATTCATTTATGGAACTTTTCCAGAAGGCCAATCTCCTTGCTCAGTCGGCTCAGTACGATGTCTGTAGCTCTTGTTATTCTGAGAGGATCCATAGGAAGAAGAGTCCTTTTGGAAGGTGGATATATCCTGCTGTTCTCCCTGATGGGAAGAGAGTGCTCCTCCTTAAGGTCCTTATGTCCAATATCTGTGAGAATAATTGTGATTACTGTGCCTTCAGGAAAGATAGGGAATATAGAAGGGCGAGCTTCTCCTCTGAAGAACTTGCCAGGCTGTTCATGGAACTGGAGAGGAGGGGCTGGACTCAGGGACTTTTTTTAAGTTCAGGGGTATTCGGCAACCCTAAGAAGGCAATGGAGAGGATGCTTGCCTGTGTAGAGATTATAAGAATAAAATATAGATTTAAAGGGTATATCCATCTAAAGATTCTCCCTGGTGTAGATAGAGGGAGTGTAGAGGAGGCGGTGAGGCTTGCTTCAAGGGTATCTATAAATATAGAGGCCCCCTCTGAGGAGCGCATCCAGAGGATAGCAAAGGATAAGAGGGTAGGAGATATTCTTAAGACTATGGAAGAGATGAGGAGAAGCATTCAGGAGAGGAATCCTAAGGTGACCCAGACTACCCAATTCGTGGTAGGGGCATCTGGAGAGTCAGACAAGGAGATCCTTAGGACTACCCAAAGGCTCTATAGGGATTTTCATCTGAAGAGGGTCTATTACAGTGCATTTCAACCTATACCTGATACACCCTTAGAGAATAGGTCCTCTACCCCTCTCTTAAGGGAGCATAGACTCTATCAGGCAGATTTCCTTCTAAGAAGATACGGGTTTAAGATGGAGGAGATGCCCTTAGATGATAAGGGGAATCTTCCTTTAAAGGAGGATCCCAAAATGGTCTGGGCAAGGAGACATCCAGAAATCTTTCCCTTAGACCCCAATACAGCCTCAGAAGAGGAACTTCTAAGGGTTCCTGGGATAGGGCCAAAGACAGCAAGGAGATTGGTGAGAAGGAGGAGAGTCAGGGATATTCAGGACCTTGAGGCCTTAGGAGTAATTATCAAGAGAGCCCTTCCCTTTGTTTATGTTAGAGGGTCGAAGAATCAATTTTCCTTAAG
>CAZWJY010000169.1:0-2618 GCA_964634335.1 uncultured bacterium | reverse complement strand
CCTTAAGCCTGTGAAGGGAGTAGTAGCCATTGTAGGCAGACCAAATGTAGGAAAGTCTACCCTGTTCAATAAACTCGTGGGTAGGAGGGTATCTATTACCCTGAGAGAAGCAGGAATAACAAGAGACAGAATATACAAGGAGGCCCATTGGAGGGGAAAGGACTTCATTCTGGTGGATACAGGTGGAATGGTTCCCTTTACCTCTAATTCCCTTCTCTTGGCAATAAAGAGGCAGGTAGAGGCCGCCATCTCTGAGGCAGACCTTATCCTTTTTTTAGTGGATGCAAAGGAGGGCCTTTCACCCTTAGATGAGGAGATAATGGATTCTCTGAGAGGAAGAGACTTCCTGTTGGTAGCAAACAAAATGGATGCTAAGAAGGCACAGGAGAACTTACCAGAGTTTTATAAACTTGGGGTAGATAAAGTGTTCCCCATCTCTGCAGAGCATGGTGATGGAGTAGCTGAACTTTTGGATGAAATTATGAGGAGGCTCCCAGTAGGTTTAAAAAGTGAGGAGGAAGAGGTAACCAGATTTGTGATTCTGGGAAGACCCAATGTGGGCAAATCCTCTTTGTTGAATACCCTGTTAGGAGAGGAGAGGGTAATTGTGGATGAGAAACCAGGAACCACAAGGGATGCTATAGAGACTCCTTTTAACTTTAAGGACAAGAGATATATCATAGTAGATACAGCAGGAATAAGGAGGAAGGCAAGGGTGGAGAGGGAGGTGGAGTACTTCTCTATTATTAGGGCTATAAGAAATATAGAAAGCAGTAATGTAGCCCTCCTTATGATAGACGCCCAGGAGGGGATAACCTTCCAAGACAAGAAGATAGCCAACCTCGTAGAGGAGAAGGGAAAGGGGATAGTAGTTGTGGCTAATAAGATAGACCTCCTCTCTAAGAGGGAGAGGGAGACCTTGAGGGATGAGTTTCTGATGAGGGCCCCTTTTCTCTCCTACGCACCTCTTGTTATGACCTCGGTTGTTAAAAGGGAAGGTATAGAAGAGGTTATGAGGGCAGTGGAGATGGTATTTTCAGAGGCGAAAAAGAGGATGGGCAAGAGAATCCTTAAAGATACTATCCTGCCTGAGATTGGTCGCCATCCCTCTGTGATAAGAATATCTTCCATCTCCCAAATAGGGATAACCCCACCCAGATTTTTGATAAGGGTGGATAGACCTGAGAAGGTGAGGAGAGGATTTTTAAAATTTATAAAGAATACCCTTAGAAACTACTTTGGATTTAGAGGAAATCCTATCCTTATAGAATACAAGAGTTGAGAATATTCCTTTCTGCAGGGGAACCCTCTGGTGACCTCTATGGTGCACTTATTGGTAAAGAACTCAAGCGATATGGGGATGTGGAAGGGATGGGTGGAGAGGAGATGAGGAGAGTAGGGGTAAGGGTCCTCAGGGATATAGAGGGCCTCTCAGTATTTGGTTTCTCTGAAGGGCTTTTCTCTTATCCACTAATAAGGAAGGTAATGAGGAGGCTTCTTAACTATCTAAGGAGGAATCCACCTGATATATTTGTTCCCATAGCCTTTTCAGGATTTCATCTCCTTCTGCTCCAGCATCTTCCCCATCTAACTACCATCTATCTCGCCCCTCCTCAGCTCTGGGCATGGGGAAAGTGGAGGAAGTACTTTCTAAGAAGGATTCATAAAATAATCTGTCTCTTCCCCTTTGAGGAGTCTTTCTTTAGGAGGATAGGGATGGATGCAGTATATCTTGGTAACCCTCTTCTGGATTATGTAAAGGGAAGAATGAGAAGGGAGGAACTCTTCAAGCTTTATAAATTAGATCCTGATGTCTCCCTTCTTACCCTTATGCCAGGTTCCAGGCCAAAGGAAGTCAGGTACCATCTCCCTTTAATGCTGGAGGTCTTAAGGGCTTTGAGGAGAGAGGACCCTAAGGTTATGGGATTTGTAATTTCTAAAAAAGGGCCTGCCTTAGAGGGGGTTATCTATACTCAGGAGAATAGATACGATATAATGGCCCAATCCAGACTCGTTCTTCTCTCTTCAGGCACCGCGGCCTTGGAGGCTGCAATTCTTCAGGTTCCCTTTGTGAGTATCTACAGACTTTCCCCTATCTCCTGGATTATAGCCAAGCTAATGGTAAAACTGGAGAACTTTTCCCTTCCCAATATCATAGCATCTAAGGAGCTCATGCCTGAACTCGCCCAACCCTCTTTTAGGTCCCTCTATCCCTTAGTTCTCAAGGTCTGGAAAGACTCTTTTAGATTAAGAAAATCTCTTAAGATAATAAAGGAACTCTTAGGGCCTAAGGATGCAGCAAAAAGAGTAGCCAGATGGGTGGTTAAGGAGAGAGGATAAATCCCAGACCGAAATGGACGATTGTAAAGGGGGGGACCTATGGTTCTCTCCCCCTTTATGATAATCTGTAGTATTTTTATAGGGTATTGAGGGAAAGGATACTGATAAGAGAGGAGGAGGGTAGCCTTCATATAACCAAATCCTGAGGAGAGGACCCCAGCCTTAGGAATCCTATTATCAAAACCACTAATTTAGGATAAGGAAGAACCTTTTTAAAGGAGATTTTTTCTCAGTGGTTTAAACTCTTTTCAGGAGTCTCCTTGACATTCTCCCAATTT
>CAZWJY010000168.1:0-4151 GCA_964634335.1 uncultured bacterium | reverse complement strand
GAATAAGCATAAGGGAGAACATCCAAGGATAGGGGCAACAGATGTTATCCCCTTTGTCCCTATATCTGATGTAACTATGGAGGAGTGTGTAGAGCTTGCCAATAGGCTTGGAAAAAGGATAGCCGAAGAATTAAAAATCCCTGTCTATCTCTATGAAGAGGCGGCAAAGAGACCTGAGAGAAAGGACCTCGCCTATATAAGGAGAGGGGAGTATGAAGGGTTAAAGAGAGAGATAAAGACAGACCCTGATAGGCGTCCTGACTATGGAGAACCCATACTCCACCCCACAGCAGGAGCAACAGTTGTAGGAGCAAGATTCCCTCTGATAGCCTATAATGTCAATCTGAATACCCAGGACCTTAAGATTGCTAAGAAGATAGCCAGAGCCATAAGGTTCAAGACAGGGGGATTCAGGTATGTGAAGGCTCTGGGTTTTGAGATAAAGGAGAAGAACTGTGTCCAGGTATCAATGAATATGACCAATTATCTTGGAACCCCACTCTACCAAGCCTTTGAGTTTATCCGCAGGGAGGCTCAAAGATATGGGGTGCTTATAAAAGAGTCTGAGATTGTGGGTCTCACCCCCCAAAAGGCTCTAATAGACACTGCCAGGTATTATCTCCAGCTCCACGAATTTAAGGATGACCAGATCCTTGAGAACAGATTAAAACCTCCAAAAAGCCTCTCAGACTTTATCTCTGAGTTATCATCAGACCAGCCTGTCCCTGGTGGAGGAGCCGGCTCTGCCCTGTCAGGCGGTTTAGGATGTTCCTTAGGTCTAATGGTATGTAGACTCACTATCGGTAAGAAGGGATATGAGGATGTAGAGGAGGAGATAAAAAGGGTGGAAGGGAGATTATTGAATCAGAGGGATAAATTCTTAGAACTTATGGACGAAGACTCCAGAGCCTTTGAAGAGGTGATAAAAGCCTATAGGCTCCCAAAAGAGACAGAGAAGGACAAGATAAAGAGAAGAGAGGCTATCCAGAAAGGGCTTATAAAAGCAGCAGATGTCCCTCTTGAAGTAGCAAAAAGGGCAGAGAGTTCTCTTGAGGATATAAGAGTGGTAGCAGAAAAGGGGAATAAGAACTCCATAAGTGATGCAGGGGTGGCAGGACTATTCTTAAAGACAGCAGCAGAAGGGGCAAGACTCAATGTTATGATAAACCTTTCAGGAATAAAGGACAGGACTTACAAAGATAGAGTCTCCAGAGAGCTTAAGGAGGTTATGGAGAGAGTAAAGGAAATTTCCCAAGAGATAGAAGGGATTGTGGAGAGGAGGATGGGTGATGGATGAGATAATTAGACTTACTAGGTTATGTAAGGAGGATAAGAACTCCCTCCCTCAGCTTGCCAGAGCCTATGCCGATTTCGGGCTTATGAGAGAAGCGGGAAGGATATGGCTGGAGTATGCTGAGTTCTGCTGGAAGAAAAAGGATGAAGACGGTTTCCTCTCATCCCTTGGGGAGTTCCTAAAATTAGGGATAGAGTCTCTTGACTTAAGGCTTTATTTTGCTAAAATTCTTTTAATGAAGAATAAGAGAGATAAGGCGAAGGAGGAGTTTAGATATTTAGCCTCAGAATTCTCCAAGAGGGGAGACGAGAAAAGAGTGAAAGAGATAGAGGGGTATCTTAAAAGTTTGGAGAGGGGATTATGAGAGAAGAGCTTGACCCAAAGAGTAAAGAAGAACTCGCCAATCTCTTATTACAGATAGGGTTTAAAGAGGAAGCAGTTACTGAACTCCTTACCGCTGCAGCTATATATGAAAAGGAGGGGGAGAAGGATAGAGCGGTATCTATCTATCAGAAGGTCTTAGAGAATGACCCAAGGAATAGGGTGGCTATAAGAAGGCTGGAGGAGTTAGCTCCAGAAATGCTTGCCCCAAAACCTCCACCTGAGGAGGTTCCAGTCGAACTCCAAAAGCCCCCAGAAGAGACTGAAATCCTCTCCGAGTTTAAAAGGTATGAGGAAGAACTTAAAGATGATGCTCAGAAGAGAACAGAACTTGCAAAATCCTTCTTAGAGGCAGGAATGATAGAAAAGGCAAAGGAAAATTTAGAGCAAGCCCTTAAGATAGAAAAGATTCCCTCTGCAATCTCTCTCTTAGCCCAGATCTATTCAGGAGAAGGAGAAAAGGATAAGGCAAGGGAGCTATTGAAAGAGGGTCTTGAACTACCCTATCCAGAAAAGGAGAAGAGAGAACTCCATTATCAGTTAGCCCTTGTCTATCATAGCCTTCACAATCTCCCTTCAGCCCTTGGAGAACTTGATAAGGTGCCCCCAGATTATAAGGATACAGAAAGACTCAGAAAGAGATGGCAGGAGGAGTTACCCAGAGAAGAGAAAATCCCAGAGGTTGTGCCAGAAGAGTTCCCTGTCGTTGAAGAAGCTCCACCGGCAGAATCTAAGCCTGAAGAAGAGATTAAGGAATTGGGTGAAGAGAACATATCCTTCTTATAATGGGATACGAGAGTTTCTATCTATTAAAATATGAACCCTTCTCCAATCATCCTGACCCAAAATTCTACTTCAACTCACCCCAGCATGCCCTGGCAAGGGGATACCTTCTCCATGCAGCAAAAGGGAAGAGAGGGCTTGCCTTACTTCTGGGTGAGCTCGGAACAGGAAAGACTACTCTATCAAGGAGGGTTCTGGGTGAACTCTCCATAGAAGGCAAATATCAAGTTGGACTCCTTGTCCTTACCCATTCCGACTTCTCTCCTGTATGGTTTCTCCAGAAGATAGCCTTTCTCTTAGGGATAGGGGAACCAAAGGATGATATTCATACCCTATTCTCTCAGATCACTGATAGGCTTATGGGTATAAATAAGGAAGAAAAGCATGCAGTTATTATAATAGATGAAGCAAATAAACTTACATCGGCAGAGTGTGCAGAAGAGCTGAGAGGATTATTAAACCTTGAACTCGCAGGGGGAAAGCTTATAACCTTCATCCTCTCTGGTTTACCTCCACTAAATGATTTTCTCCTCCAAAATCCTGCTCTCTATCAGAGGGTAGTAGTAAGAGTAATTCTAAAACCCCTTGACCCTACTACTGTAAAAGCGTATATACAACACCGCTTATCTGTTGCAGGAAGGAAAGAGGAGTTATTCACAGATAAAGCCCTTAACCTCATTGCTCAATACTCCAAGGGTAGACCAAGACTGGTAAATGCTATATGTGACAATGCCCTTTTTGAGGGCTATATGGAACGCAAACCCATAATAGATGAGTTCATTATTGAGAGGGTAGCTGAGAATTTAGTTCTAAAAAAAACTGAGTAATTTTATAGACCTCCATATCCATACAAACTTCTCAGACGGTCTCCTCTCTCCAGAAGAAGTAGTGGATAGAGCCCTAAATTTCAATCTCTCTGCCATTGCCATTACCGACCATGATACTGTTAAAGGGGTAAAACCTGCCCAGGAGTATGCCAGGAAAAGGTTGGAAGTGATTCCAGGGGTAGAGCTCAGTTGTATATATGAGAATATAGATGTCCATATATTGGGTTATTTTAATAAACTGAGACTATTTGAGGAGAGGCTCTTAAAATTCCAGAAAGCAAGGGTTGAAAGGGCAGAGGAGATGATAAGGAGACTCTCCCTTGAAGGGATAGAGATAGATATAAAGAGGGTATTAGAAATTGCAGAAGGGGGTGCAGTAGGGAGACCCCATATAGCCCAGGTCCTTGTGGAGAAGGGGTATGCAAATTCTATTGATGACGCCTTTGCAAGGTTTATAGGATACCATTGCAGAGCCTATGTTCCAAAACTCCGGATGAGTATAGAAGAAGGCATATCCCTTATAAGAGAATTTAATGGGGTTCCTGTATTAGCTCATCCAGCAACCTATAATAACAGAAGAGTAATAGAATATTCCATAGATAAAGGGATTGAGGGTATAGAGGTGTGGCATCCTGAACATTCCCAGCAAGATATTGAAGAATTTTTAGAACTTGCGAATAGAGAGAGACTCCTCATAACCGGTGGCTCTGATTCTCATGGAGGAAGAAAGAGAGAGGACTTCTTCGGGGAGATAAAGATAGAAGAGAGATACTTAGAAGAGCTGAAGGAGAGGATGGGATAAATTAGGCTCTATTTAAATATCTCAAAACTCAGGCTATATACCAGTGAGAAATAGTGGTTCAATT
>CAZWJY010000167.1:0-4198 GCA_964634335.1 uncultured bacterium | reverse complement strand
CTATGAGTAGATACTTCCCAGGAGATTATAAGATAATTCCCAATGGTATAGATACCAAAGAGTTCAGCCCAGATGTAGAACCTCTCCCTCAATTCTCTGATAATAGAAAGAAGATTCTCTTTATGAATAGGTTGGAGCCAAAGAAGGGACTTCCCCATCTTATCAAGGCTTTAAGATATGTAAAGAGAGAGATTCCTGATATTCTCCTTATAGTAGCAGGTTCTGGACCATTTGCCCAATACTATAAGAGTATGGTGGATGGTTCTATATCAGATAATATCCTGTTTGTGGGTGAGGTTCCAGCAAGACCAGGGACTCTGAGGGCATCCTATTATCGCAGCTGTGATCTCTTCTGTGCCCCATCTATTGGTCATGAGAGTTTTGGAATAGTCCTCTTGGAGGCTATGGCTTGTGGTAAGCCTGTTGTCGCATCTGATATTGAGGGTTTCAGGAATGTCTTAGAGGATGGTAGAGAGGGTCTCTTCTTCCCTCCAAAGAACGATGTAGAAATGGCAAGGGCTATCCTGAGGATTTTAAGAGATGATAGATTAGCAGAGAGGATGGGAGAGGAGGGTAGGAGGAAGGCACTCCGTTACTCCTGGTCAAGGATAGCAGAGGAGGTAGAGAGTTTCTATCTTAGACTCCAAAAAGAGAGAATCTAAGAGCAGATTCTCAGAAGTCCTGAAACTTAAAAACTTTGTAGCCTTTTCTCTATCTCAGGGGGTATCTCTCCTTGGTGATTATTTAGCCCATATGGCACTATTGGCTTTGATAGCCTTCTTCTTTTTGCCCTCTCAGCAACCAAAGGCTATATCAAGACTCTATGTGGCTATAACCCTCCCTGCTATCCTTACAGGTCCTTTTGTGGGTCTGCTCATAGATAGATGGAACAGAAAGAAGGTTCTTATCGTATGCGATTCGGTAAGGATGATTCTCGTCCTCTTCATCCCCTGGATAATGTTATGGACAAGAAAGATAGGTTTTGTCTATATCCTTGTATTCTTAGTCTTCCTCTTCACCTTCTTTTTTAATACAGCCAGGCTATCTATAATCCCAAACCTTGTCTCTAAGAAGAGGCTACTCGCTGCTAACTCCTTTGTCAATATAATAGGGAGGGTAGCTACCCTTGTAGGGATTGTGGCAGGGGGTATGATTGTAGACTGGAAGCTATGGTCTAAGATAGGTATACCTGGATTCTCCTCAGGTTTCTACCTTGATAGTCTCACCTATCTCGTCTCCCTTATAGCCATTCTTACCATCACTATAAAATTGAAAGAGAAAGAGAAACCTGTAAAGATAGAAGAGTATAGTCTCTTCCAACAATTGAAGAGAGAAGCAAAGAGGGTCTATCAGGATTTCAAAGAGGCTTATTACCTGATAAGGGGAAATCCCAGGGTTCAACTACCTATTGTCTCCTATACCCTCTTAGCCACACTATTTGCCTGTCTGCTTGTCCTATTTGTTCCTATTGTGCAGTCTGATTTAAAATTGGGCACCCATGGGGTAGGGTTTATAGGTGGGGTAGGGAGTATAGGATTGATACTGAGTGCGTTCCTTTTTGGGATGCTTGGTCATAGGATAAGAAAGGAGTGGGTGATTCTTGGGGGTTTTCTAATGATTGGGATATTCCTCTCCTTAGGTGCCTTTGTAAAGAGTGTTGCCCTCCTCTTGCCATTGGCTTTTATTGTAGGGATGGTAGCCTCTCCTGTTATGATTGTCCAGGATACCCTGCTCCACGAGACTGTCCCTGAGGAGATAAGGGGAAGGATATTCTCTGTTAAGGAATGGGTTATGCAGGTAAATCTTGCCCTATCTGCCTTTGTTGTTGGGCTGTTGACCAGTTTCTTCTCCAAGAGGGGACTACTCTGTGTGATAGGAGTTATAGTTATCCTCCTCTCTCTCTTAGGGACCATATTCTGGAGAAAGGTAGAGTGATAATCGTTGTATTCCATAAATTGACCAGAAGACCTATATTAGGGACATCCTGGCATACCCCCCATCAATTTGAAACCACCTTGAGATGGTTTAAGGAGAAGGGGTTTAAAGGCATTGACCCTATAGAGCTCTTGAAGAGCCCTAATTTCCTTAAAGAGAAATCCCTTCTCGTCACCTTTGATGATGGATATAGAGAGGTCTATACCTTAGGTCTTCCTATATTAGAGAAGTATGGGTTCAAACCCCTCATATTCCTGATAGCAGGTTATATCGGGAAAGAGAATAGATGGGATTATGGAGTAAGATTTAGGCATCTGGGCTGGGAGGAGATTATGGAATTGAAGAGGAGGGGTTATGTTTTTGGTTCCCATACCCTAACCCATCCAGACCTTACCAAGCTCTCCTTAAAAGAACTCTACAGGGAGTTATCAGAGTCAAAGAGAATCTTAGAGGATAAATTAGGGAGGATAGAGTTCCTCTCCTATCCGTTTGGGAGGTATAATGAGAGAATAAAGGAAATGGCGAGAGAGATAGGATACAGGATGGCTTTTGGTTATGATTCAGGAGGAGACTCTGATAGGATGGCTATGGGCAGAATTCCCTTAAGGTTTATGGATATCCCTCCCCTATTGGGAATAAAGTCTAAGAGAAGTTACAGGAGGATAGAGAGCAATCTCTATAAGATATTTCTAAGGTTGAGGAACGGATAGAGTATTATCTACAGAGCAACAAGTATAATAGAACTCTATCTCAAGACCGAGTCTTTTTGCCTTTTCTATTGCCCTCTCTGACCATAGGGCAACCCTTGTGACTCCAGATTCTATGGCTAACTCTTCCAATCTGTATCTATACTCTCCTCTTGGTCTTGCACAACCTAAGGAGACCTCTGTCTCTGGTAGCTCCTCTCTTGTATAGAGCAGAACATTCAGAACCTCTTCTAAGGGAGGGGGCGAAACCCCTTTCATCCTAACATCAGGCATAAGGACAACAAGGCAGACAAGTTTAGGATTATATCTTCTTATTAAATCCACAGCTCTGTATTCACCCCTTATCTTCCCTCTATCTATCCCTATCACTATATGGGGGACAAACTCAAGTCCTGCTTCTATGATAGCCTCAATAGAATCTTTGATAGTCTCTACTCCATCCAGTTTATATATCTCCCTCATCGTCCTATCATCACCTATCACATCTATGAGTGCCTGGTTCACCCCTGCTTCTTTTAATTCCTTAGCCATCTCTCTCTTAAGTCTCATTCCTGAATGGATAGAGATATAGAGGCTCGTATTCTTCTTTAAATAGGCTATACCTTCAATTACCTTCTCAAAAGGGATTTCTCCATCCTCATTGCATCCTCCACTTAAGAGAATCCCCTTAATTCCCTCTCTATAAAGTCTCTCTCCAGTTTTTATCAATTCGTTACTGTCCCTGGCACAGAGCATATCCTTTAAGAGAGCACCCTTGCAGTGTTCACACCCGAGTTTACACTCATATCCTGTTATAGATATGGCAGGGTATAGCCCCCTCTTATTATCAAGCCAGAACATCCCAGGGAGGTAGAAACAGATTCGCCTCCCCCATCTCCTTAATCTCTGCTCAAAGAGTTCTCTCATTCTTTTTCTATCCATTTAATAGAGAATAACCAAAAAACATAGGTTTTCAAGGTTGAAGAAGGTATAGAAGAGATTTTTTGCCTTGTGATGCCAACAAGTTCCTCCTCTTGTTTAGGATAGGCTCAAGGATCGTGGCACTCTCTCTTCTCTCCTAAAAATCAAAAGAGAAAAGTCAAGGGGGTGGGAATGCTCTTGACATAAAGGTATGACCCCAGAAGGGGAGTTCTTGACATTTTCATAAAATACCTCTATACTCTTCTATGAAAATATTTACCCTCTATCTGGAAACTTCTATTTTCGGTTTCTATTTCAATGATGAGCCAAGAAATTTACCTAAGAGAGAATCTATAACCACACTCTTTAATCAGATAAGGGTAGGTATATTTAAAGGAGTAACATCACCCATTACGATTCGGGAACTTTCTAAAGCCCCTTCGCCCTTTGCCCAAGAATTTCTATTACTATTAGATGACTTGAGAGTAGAACTTTTATCCTTAGATTTTAAAGAGATAGAGGATTTAGCGCAGGGATATATTCGGGAAGGAATTATTCCAGCCGAGTTTGCTGACGATGCCAGGCATATTGCCTATGCTACAATTGGGAAAGTAGATGTTTTAGTATCTTTGAACCTTAAGCATATTGTCAATGAG
>CAZWJY010000166.1:0-4214 GCA_964634335.1 uncultured bacterium | reverse complement strand
CGCGGGTTCGATTCCCGCCGCCTCCATGGCGTCGGAAATCGTGCGAGGTATCGATACGATTCCCGCCGCCTCCACTCTTCGTCAATTTATCCTAAACTCACCCACATTTATTGGGATTTTTAATGGTCATTGCGAGGCAACGCGTAGCGAAACCACCGAGATTGCCACGCCCCTGTGAAATAGAGTATAGCAGCTGGTCTCACATTATTTTGAGGAGAATATACCTTTCTATTCTCCCATAAGCGTTATCTTTTATTTCACAGGGGCTCGCAATGACAGGAGCGAATTACTTTTATATAACTTGACAGAGAGCCTCTTCGAAGTATACTCTTAGAGATGATAAAATCTAAGGGAGAGGGTTTTGATAATATTATCGGGAGGAGTATCCCTATGAGAAAGGTATTTAAGATGATTAAGAAAGTGGCAAAGACAGAGGCTAATGTCCTTATCCTTGGTGAGAGCGGAACAGGGAAGGAACTTGTCGCCAGAGCCATCCACTCCCACTCAAATCGTAGAGATAGACCATTTGTCCCTGTAGATTGTGGTGCCCTCCCTGAGAGTCTATTGGAATCTGAACTTTTCGGTTATGAGAAGGGTGCGTTTACAGGTGCTTATACCCAGAGACCAGGAATATTTGAGTTCGCTCATCAAGGAACCCTGTTTCTTGATGAAGTAGGCAATTTTAGCCTGGGTCTCCAGGCAAAACTTCTAAGGGTGCTCCAAGAGCGACAGTTTAGAAGGGTAGGGGGAAGAAGACTTATAGAAGTGGATATAAGAGTTATATCTGCTTCAAATCATGACCCTAAGGAGATGGTAAAGGAGGGAAAATTCAGGGAGGACCTCTACTATAGACTTAATGTAATCTCTATCACTCTCCCCCCTCTAAGAGAGAGGAAGGGGGATATCCCCCTTCTTGCCGAATACTATCTAAGGAAATATAGTAGACTCAATCATAGAACAATAAAGGGCATATCTAAGGAGGCAATGAGATTCCTTGAGGGATACCCCTGGCCAGGAAATGTGAGGGAACTCCAGAATGTAATAGAGAGGGCAGTCTCCCTTACAGAGAATGAGATAATTCAACCTGAGGATCTACCCACATCTATTAGAAAGAATAGAACCTTCTCTCCTGTTCCAGGACTCCTCCCCTTTAAAGAGGCAAAAAGGCGATGGGTGGAGGAGTTTGAGAAGAGATACTTTGAGGATTTGCTGAAGAAGACAGATGGAAATATTACCCGTGCCGCTAAAGAGGCGGGTTTAAATAGAAAGACCATATATAGAATCTTAAGAAAATATAGGATAAAGCGTGCCTTTAATGGGACATTTGGGGCATAAAAGCCCCATCCCGCCTTTTTAGCCTTTGGCACAGTTCTGTAAAGCCTTATATTTGTTAGACTTACAATACTTGAGAATTTCCTAAAAATGGCATGAATTTTGCTATATATTATAATTGTGAAGACTATTCTGGTGGCGAGTTCTGATGCCGGAGTGCATAAGCTTATGGAGAGAGAACTCTCTCAGAAGTATGCTATAAGGACAGTTAAGGAGAGTGGAGACGCTCTGCTTAAGATATTTAAAGAGGGGGTAGATTTAATCATTATAGATACAGAACTCAAGGGTATCTCAGGACTTAAAACAGTAGAGATACTGAAGAGTTGTTGTGAGAGAGTCCCTCTTATAGTTCTCTCTAAGAATACTTCGGTAAAGACAGGGAGTAAGATAATGGAAAAGGGGGTATTTTATTATCTCCCAAAGCCATTAAACCCGAGAGAACTTAAAAAAGTAATAGAGAGTGCCTTTTTAATTAAGAAAGGAGGTAGATATGGAAAAGGATGCAACCCTTGATGCAAGAGGGTTATCCTGCCCTATGCCTATACTTAAGACCGCCCAGAAGATAAAGGAGATAGAGATAGGTAAGGTCTTAGAAGTTCTGGCAGATGACCCAGGGGCTGAAGAGGATATGCCTGCCTGGTGCAGGCAGACAGGTAATGAGTTCTTAGGTGAAGAGAAGGAAGAGGATTATTTTAGGTTCTATATAAGAAGGAAAGTATAGAAAGGAGGTATGAAATGGCAGAGAAAAAATCTATGGTAGTAGTAGCAGGGTCAGATGCCTTGGAGAATATCTACAAGGCATTTATAATGGCAACCACTGGTGCAGGAATGGGAGTGGATGTGACGATGTTCTTTACGATGAGCGGTCTGAATGCCGTGAAGAAGGGAGGAGCTGAAAAGATCAGTATGCCCGGTGCACCTCCGCTTACAGAGCTTCTAAAACAGGCAAAAGACTTAGGAATAAATCTCGTAGCCTGCTCCCTGGCAATGAAGGTCCTTGGAGTCAAGGAAGAAGACCTTATAGAGGGAGTGAAGCCTGTGGGTGCTGCTACAGCCTTAGAGCATGCCCTCAATGTGGACCTTACCCTCACCTTTTAGAGAGGAGCAAGAATGCATATAGGCTTCCTTATACGCACAGGTCCATATACCTCTCAGAATATAGATACCTTCTATGAGGTGGCAAAGAGACTTCTGAAGAAAGGACATAAGGTATCTGCCTTTCTATATGAGGACGGAGTCATAAATATAGATAAAGATATAAAGTCCCCCCAGGAGAGGAATATAAAGGATAGGATGGTGGAGCTTGCTAATATGGGAGCGACCTTGAGGGTATGTGGAACCTGCGCAAAGTTTAGAGGACAGACAAAGGATGATATAATACCAGAGGCAAAACACGGTGGAATGGCTGTCCTTGTGGAGTTTATAAATACCACAGATAGGTTTGTATCCCTTGGATTCTAAAGGAGGAGAGATGAAGAAGACCATAATCCTTATACGCGCAGCACCTTATGGTATGGCATCTGCAGGTGAGGGGTTCAGAGGTATCATAGGGGTGGCTGGTATGGGTATAGAGACCCATGCGGTCTTGATAGATGACGGCGTGTTTGTGGCTAAAAAGGGACAGAACCCATCAAAGATAGAGATGCAGAAATTGGAGGATGCCTATAAGAGTCTATCCGACTTTGGTGCAAAACTCTATATCCATAAGGAGTCTGCAGAGATAAGGGGAGTATCTCAAGAGGAGACCATAGAGGCAGAGTGGATAGATACACTAAGGCTTAAGGAACTTATAAACTCTGTAGATGCAGTGGTTACCTTTGTCTAAGGAGGAGATATGAATAACCTCTATCTTATAACAAGGTCCCCCTTTCAACGCACCGAAGGGGCTACCAATATCTCACTCTCGGATAGAGACGACGGATTAGCCTTCCTCCAGGATGGGGTCCTCATAGCAAAGAGCTCCCCAGAATGGCTCAAGGAAGAGATGGAGAAGGCAAAGGAGAGAGGTGTAAAGTTCTATCTGTTAAAAGAAGACCTTGAGGCAAGAGGGCTTGAATCTCCCGAAGGTTTTGATGTGGTAGACTATGATGGGTTCTCTGACCTGATCCTCTCCTATAAGAGGATAATCTCATAGAGCACCTGGATAGGGGTCTTACCTTAGCCACAGGAAGGAGGTAATAGGGAAAGGGTATTCTTATTATCTCTTAAAACCCTTAAATAAGAGAGGGGTTAAGGAGATGATAAAGGGTGCCCTTAAATGTGAAAGGAGGAAAAATGGGTTTGGAGAATAAGACCCTTATCTTAGGAGCAGGGGTTGCAGGTCTTGAGGTGGCAAGGAATCTTGCTTATGCAGGCTATGGGGTATACCTTGTGGAGAAGGAGCCGAAGCTTGGGGGAATGGTCTCAAGACTGAACCAGCTCTACCCTGAAGGGATGCCCAATGCCCATACCTTACAACCTTTGATAGAAGAGGTGGAAAAGTTGAATAATGTAGAAATACTTACAGATACAGAACTTCTAAAAGTAGAAGGAGATATAGGGGACTACCAGGTGACATTGAACCAGAAAGGAAAAGAGAGGAAGGTGAAGGTAGGAGTGATAGTTGTTGCTACAGGCTTGAAGGAGTATGAGATAGAAAAGGTGACCCCCTATGGTTATGGAAGATACAGAAGGGTAGTCAAGCCTATAGATTTTGAGGAGAAGCTATCTTCTGGAGAGATAGACCCAAAGGATTTGAAGAGTGTAGTGATTGTAAACTGTGCAGGGTCCAGGGATAAGAACTATCTTCCCTATTGTTCAAGGGTGTGTTGCTTTATCGGACTGAAGGAGGCGAAGCTGATAAAGGATAGAAATCCTGATACCGAGGTATATATCTGTTATAT
>CAZWJY010000165.1:3435-4224 GCA_964634335.1 uncultured bacterium | reverse complement strand
TGTCGCTACGCTCCTCGCAATGACTAAGTTTCAGTCTTCAAATAGGCTCCCTCTTGACAATAGAAAATAATATTCTATAATGGGAATTAGAAATGGTTCAACTGATAAGAGGAATCGTCCTTCTATCCCTTCCTCTCTCTGCAAACAAACTCCCTTTCCAGCTCTTTCCTCTCTGGAGATTTACTGCAAAACAGATATGCCCTGTGGATATAAATGGAGATGGGAGGGATGAATTAATAGTGAGAAGAGCCAAAGTTATTGACTTAAGAGACCAATCTCTCAATATCTTATGGCAGAGAGCCTTTCACAAGAAGGGGACACCACGGGTCTCCAATTCCTGTATATTGAGGGATATACCCTATATCTTCCTCTCTCCAAGAGATAAAGATACCCTTTACCTTCAGGTATTGGATAGTGCAGGAAATCTTCTATGCCAGCATAAGTTATTAGGGGTCAAAGATAGGGCTCCTCCCAAAGGATGGGATGGGGGTATAGGTGTAATAGGAAGGATTGAGGATAATAAGTTTCTCTTTCAAATCTCCTGCGGATATGACTTAAAGCCCAGGGGGCTTTTCTCTTTAAATATCAAGACAGGGAGGATTCTCTGGTTCTATGAAGTCGCTCCCATCCCCCATCCCATTCCTCCTGTGGATATCACAGGTGATGGAAAGCCTGAAGTCATATCAGGCTCCTCCCCTCCTTGCAATGGAAATATAGTAGGCAATACAGATGATGCCCACTTCTATCTCTATGTCTGGGATAGAAATGGTAGACTCCTCTGGATGAAGG
>CAZWJY010000165.1:0-3425 GCA_964634335.1 uncultured bacterium | reverse complement strand
GAGGGAGAGGGATTTGGAGACCTCTTCGCAGGTGTGATTTTAGAGAGTAGAGAAGTGGTAGCCTTCAAAAGGTCAGGAGGAAAGACCCCTGGCTCTGATTTTGTGGCTATCTATGATGGTCCTACCGGAAAGGAGAAGAGGAGAAGAGAACTGGAGGGTAGAGGAGAGGGTAGGCTTGTCATAGCTGATATAAATAATGATAATAAAAAGGAGATAATTATAGGGACTTTGTCAGGACAGCTTCTGGTTCTTAATCAAGAATTGAATATTATAGACTCCCTTACCTATCCTACAGGGATAGGTGCAGAAGGAGCCTGGAATCTTACAGCAGACCCTACTCCTGAGATTGTAACTCAGACCAGAGATGGAAAGATTCTTATCTTTGACAATACTTTGAAACTCCTTGCCTCCTATCAACTTAAAGGAGGAGAACCTGCGGTCTATATTATGCCCTTAAGGAATGGGAAAAGGAGAAGACTCCTGATTATCCCTCCAAATACAGATGAGTATATCCTTACAGAACTCCGCCCTGTCTCCTTTCTCCCTATTGCCACAACCCTCCCCTCAGGGATATACCCCCTTCTTATAGGTCTCATCGCATTCTCCCTGACCTTTCTATTTCTATATCTCAATTCTCAAAATCAGAGGAATCTTCTCTTCTCCATATCTAATAATGGACTCATCCTTTGTAAGAATGGAAAAATCCTGAGGAGGAACAGAAAGGCAGATGAGCTTCTCCAAATTCCAGAGATAGAGAGGAAGATAGTAGAATTCTGTAAGGGAGAAGAGAGGGAGAGGAGATTGACTCTCAATATTTCAGGTGAACTTAAGGATTTTCTTTTAACCAAGGAAAGAATAGGAAGAAAATATCTCATAAAGACAGAAGATAGAACTCAAGAGATGGCTATAAACCATATCCTCTCCTGGATTCCTATGGCTCAGGAGCTTGCCCATTCCATAAAGAATCCTATCTCCAATATAAGGTTGGCTATTCAACATTTTAGAGGGACAAAAAAATCCACATATTTGGATATCATAGAAAGAGAGAGCGAAAGGCTTCTCAAATTTGCCGATGGCTTTATGAAATTTACCTCCCTTGGTGCTCTAAGGTTGGAGAAGACAGATATAAACAGACTTATCTCAGAACTGGTGGAGAAGTATAGAGAGGTATTGACTAAAGGGAAAGAGATAGAGTTTGTCTCTCAAGAGAATATACCAGAACTCAATATAGATAAGAGGCAGTTTGAACTCGCCCTCTCCAATATTATAAATAATGGATTTGAAGCGATGAGAGGGAAGGGGAAGATAAGGATTACCACAGCTTCTAAGGAGAGGATAAAAGAAGGGAGGATTTCTCCTTATATAGAGGTTGTTATCACTGATACAGGGCAGGGGATGGACAAGAAGACAATAGAGAGGATATTCAAGCCCTTCTATTCCACAAAGAGGGGAGGAACAGGTATGGGGTTAACCCTTGCCAAAAGGATAATTGAGAGCCATAAGGGGGAGATAAAAATAGAGAGCAGGAAAGGGTTAGGCACATCAGTGACAATCGCCTTACCGATAGAAAAGTAAAATTTACCCCTTGATGGGAAGGTTCTTTACAATCTATCTCTCCGTTTCCTCTGCTCTCTCTGCGGTCAAAATTTGTGCCCCCTTGATTTTTTAAAAAATCCTGTTAATAATTCCCTATGGCAAAAGAAAAGATTCTTGTTGTGGATGATGAGATAGAGGCAAGGAGGCTTTTAAAGGAGAGTCTTGAAGATTATGATATTCTCCTTGCAGAGGATGGAACTCAAGCCCTTGAAATTCTAAAAGAGACAAGGGACATAGACCTCATTCTCTTAGACATTCGCCTTCCAGATATAGGTGGAATTGAAGTATTGAAGAAGATAAAGAAATTTAACCCCTTCCTCCCTGTGGTTATGGTATCAGCCCTGACAGATGCACCCATAATAGTTGAGGCGATAAAGAAGGGGGCTACTGACTTTATAACCAAACCCTTAGACAAACAGCTCCTCCGGCTATCGGTAAAGAATATCCTGGAGAAGGAATCTCTCAAAGCAGAACTGGCTCTCCTATCATCTGCTACCCCTGAAAGGATAATAGGGAGTTCAAAGGAGATGGAGGAGGTGAAAAGGCAGATAATAAAGGCGTCCTCTTCCTCCTCAGATGTCCTGATTATAGGCGAAACCGGTGTGGGCAAGGAACTCATAGCAGAGGCTATCCATCTAAATAGCCAAAGGAAGAGAGGTCCCTTTATTAAACTCAACTGCGCATCTGTGCCTGAGACCCTTATAGAGTCAGAACTCTTTGGTTATAAAAAGGGAGCATTTACAGGGGCTACTCAGGATAAAAGGGGACTTGTAGAGGCAGCAGATAAAGGGACATTATTCTTAGATGAGATAGCAGATATGCCTCTCCCAATGCAGGCAAAATTCTTAAGATTCCTTGAGGATGGTAGTTTTATAAGAGTAGGAGATACAAAGGAGAGGAGAGCTGATACAAGAATAATAGCCAGCACAAATAAGGATATAAAAGAAGAGATAAAAGAGAAGAGATTCAGGGAAGACCTTTACTACAGAATTGGAGTGATTATAATAAAAATCCCTCCCCTAAGAGAGAGAAAAGGAGATATACCTGAACTCTTAAACTACTACTTAGGCTATTTTGCCAAAAAGGAAGGGAAGCCTCCAATTAAACTCTCTGAAGAGGCTATAGAGTTCTTAAAGGAACATCCCTGGCCTGGAAATATAAGAGAACTTAAGAATCTTACTGAAAGGATTACATCCCTTTGTGATACCCAAGAGGTGACTGTAGCCATGCTTCCCTATTATATGGAAGAAGAGAAAAGGGAGATAACCTCTCTAAAGAAAGCAAAGGAGAAATTTGAAAAGGATTATCTATTGCAGACTTTGAAAGCTTGCAGAAACAGGATAGGAGAGGCAGCAAAACTCCTTGGAATAGACAGAACCTCTCTATTTAGGAAATTGAAAAGATATGGGATAAGGAATAAGGAGTAAGAGGGATTTATTTATAGTTCTATTTCATCAGATACGCTGTCTTTTCAGGAATCCTTTCTATCTGTTCAGAGATTTTAAGCAGAATCTTCTCTGTGCTCTCCTTCATCTCTCTTATTATCTCTCTTGTCCTTTCGTTCTCCTGGATTATCAATTCTCTCAATCCCTTATTCTCCTGGATTATCAATTCTCTCAATCCCTTATTCTCTTGGATTATCAATTCTCTCAATCCTTTATTCTCCTGGGTTATCAATCCTCTCATCCTTTCATTCTCCCCCTGAATTAATCTCTTTATAGTCCTCCCATTGAGCCAGGCAGCAAGGGTAAGAAATGCTCCCAGGATAGTGAATCCTCCGATAATTGCTCCTATCATAATTCAAATTATGAACAATTTCTCCTAAAAGT
>CAZWJY010000164.1:0-4228 GCA_964634335.1 uncultured bacterium | reverse complement strand
TCTCAGAAGAGATAACAAGAAAGATTCTAACTTCATGGTAGAATCGCTTATTCATAGCACTTGACATAAGATAAATCTTGATTAGAGTAGGACATCAAAGGGAGATTGATTCTTGAAGACGGTTCAGTTTTTGAGGGTATATCCTTTGGATTTGAAGAAAGTGTTGCGGGTGAGGTGGTCTTTAATACAGGGATGGTAGGTTATTTAGAATCCCTCACCGACCCATCTTATAGAGGACAGATCCTCGTTCTTACCTATCCTTTGATTGGAAATTACGGTGTTTCGAAATTATCAAATAGCTTTGAGTCAGATAGAATTCAGGTATCAGGACTTATCGTTTCTGACTACTCCTATGACTATTCTCACTGGAGTGCAATAAGGAGCCTCTCAGATTGGCTTTCCGAAGAGAAAGTCCCTGCCCTTACAGGGATAGACTGTCGTGCCTTAACCAAAAGATTGAGAGAAGAAGGGGTGATGCTGGGGAAGATAGTCTTTGGAGAGGATGCCCTCCCCTTTGAAGACCCGAATAGACGTAACCTTATCAAAGAGGTGAGTATAAAAAGACCTATCCTTTATAAAAGGGGCAAAACTAAAATCGCCTTGATAGATTGTGGAGTAAAGAATAATATCATCAGAAGTCTACTTGGGAGAGGTGTGTCGGTTATCAGATTCCCCTATGACTATAATATCTTTAACTCTAAGTATTCTTTTGATGCAATTGTAATCTCTAATGGTCCTGGTGACCCCAAACTCGCAACAAGAACAATTGAGATAGTAAGGAAGGCTCTCTACTATCCCTTCCCTATACTCGGTATATGCTTAGGCAATCAGATTTTAACCCTTGCAGCGGGTGGAGATACATACAAGCTCAAATATGGGCATAGGTCTCAGAATCAACCCTGTCTTCTACTAAACTCTAAGAGATGTTACATCACCTCCCAGAATCATGGCTATGCTGTGAAGGAGGAATCCCTGCCTAAGGGCTGGTATCCCTGGTTCAGGAATGCCAATGACTTTACCAATGAAGGAATAAGACATTCTAAGAGACCATTTATGGCAGTCCAGTTTCATCCAGAAGCAGCACCTGGTCCTACTGATACAGGCTTCCTGTTTGATGAGTTTCTGAGTCTTATCAGGGGATGAAGGTTCTGATTCTTGGTTCAGGCGCTTTGAAGATAGGAGAGGCTGGAGAGTTTGACTACTCAGGTTCTCAGGCTATCAAGGCATTGAAGGAAGAGGGGATAGAGGTTATACTGATCAATCCCAATATTGCTACTGTTCAGACGAGTAGAGATTTCGCTGATAAGATATATTTCTTACCTGTAAACCCCTATTTTGCTGAGAAGGTAATAGCAAGGGAAAAGCCTGAGGGTATACTCCTCTCCTTTGGAGGCCAGACTGCCTTAAACTGTGGGATAGAACTGGCAAAAAGAGGAGTTCTAAAGAGATATAAGGTCAGAGTTCTGGGGACTCCTATAGATTCGATTATTGAGACTGAAGACCGTGCACTATTTAAGAGAGAATTGAAAGCCATCGGGATTAAACTCCCCCGAAGTATTGCAGCACGGAATGCAAGAGAGGCACTCCGGGCTGGTAAGAGAATTGGTTTTCCTGTAATAGTCAGAGCTGCCTATGCCTTAGGGGGTAAGGGGTCTGGAATTGCCCGAAATGAAAAGGAACTGAAAGCCATTGCAGAGAGGGTATTCTCTCATACCAACCAGATTCTTGTTGAAGAATATCTTCAGGGTTGGAAGGAGATTGAATATGAAATTGTGAGAGACTCTTATGATAACTGCATTGCAGTATGCAATATGGAAAATTTTGACCCCTTAGGCATACATACAGGTGAGAGTATTGTGGTTGCCCCATCCCAGACTCTCACAAATAGAGAGTATCATTTCTTGAGAGAAATTTCCCTTAAGGTAGTCAGACATCTTAAGATTATAGGGGAGTGCAATATCCAGTTTGCCCTTGCCCCAAATTCTCTTGACTACCGGGTAGTGGAAGTAAATGCCAGGTTGAGCCGAAGCAGTGCCCTGGCATCAAAGGCTACAGGCTATCCCTTAGCCTTCATTGCTTGTAAACTTGCCCTGGGTTATTCCTTAATCGAGCTCAAGAACTCCATTACCCAAAAGACCACTGCCTGTTTTGAGCCTGCCTTAGACTACATCGTGGTCAAAATTCCCAGATGGGACCTCCAGAAGTTCCGTAAAGTCTCCTACGAAATTGGAACAGAGATGAAGAGTGTGGGAGAGGTAATGGCTATAGGCAGAACCTTTGAGGAGGCAATCCAGAAGGCGACAAGGATGCTGAATATTGGGATGTATGGTCTGGTAGGAAATAAAAAGGAGTTCAACCATTTAATCAAGACTATCCGCAAGCCTACTGATAAGAGGCTCTTTGTGCTTATAGATGCCTTGAAAAAAGGCTATAAGATTGAGAAGATTCATAAGTGGAGTGGTATAGATAGGTGGTTTCTATTTAAACTACGTAATCTCATTGACTGTGAACAGGAGATAAAGAGATACAACATCTCCAATATACCTAGAGAGTTAATCCTGAAAGCTAAAAGACTGGGTTTCTCTGATAAACAGTTATCCATGCTTTTGGGTAAGGGAGATGAACTTGAGCTTCGCAGGTTAAGAAAGAGAATGGGAATTCTCCCTGTAGTTAAACAGATCGATACCCTTTCTGCAGAATATCCAGCTGAAACAAACTACCTCTATCTCACCTACAACGGTTCTCAACATGATGTAGAGTTCAAAGACAGAGAGAGCGTTATGGTCCTTGGCTCCGGCGCTTATTCTATAGGTTCCTCTGTAGAATTCGACTGGTGTTGTGTTAATGCAGTCCGTTCCTTAAAGAGACTGGGCTTTACCACGATTATGGTCAATTTCAACCCTGAGACTGTAAGCACAGACTATGATATATGTGATAGGCTCTATTTTGAGGAACTGAGTTTGGAGCGGGTCTTGGATATCTATGAGCTGGAAAGACCCTTGGGTGTAATCATATCCACAGGTGGTCAAATTCCCAATAATCTTGCCATGAAGCTTCAAAAGGCAGGTGTTAGAATACTGGGAACAAGTCCTATAAGCATTGATAATGCTGAGGATAGACACAAATTCTCAAGACTATGCGATAGTTTAGGGATTGACCAGCCAGAATGGAAGGAGCTACGGAGTGAAGAGACGGCAAAGACTTTTGCTAAAGAGATCGGTTACCCTGTTCTAATCCGTCCCTCCTATGTCCTAAGCGGTGCAGCAATGAATGTTGCCTTTAATGCTCGGGAACTAAAGAGATATCTTAATAAGGCAACAGCCATTTCCGAAGATGCACCTGTAGTAATCAGTAAATTTATCACCAATGCAAGAGAGATAGAGATTGATGCTGTCGCTAATAAGGGGAAGTTGATAGTATGGATAGTAAATGAACATATAGAAAATGCAGGTATCCACTCTGGTGATGCTACAATGGTTGTTCCTCCCCAGAGGACATACTTAGAGACGATAAGGAGGATAAAGGAGATTACCCGCAAAATTGCTTCTGCCCTCAAGATTACAGGTCCCTTCAATATTCAGTTCATTGCCAAGCATAATGAGATAAAGGTTATAGAGTGTAACCTGCGTGCCTCCCGTTCCTTCCCCTTTGTCTCTAAGGTCTCTGGAATAAATCTTATTGACTTAGCCATCCGTTCTATTATGGATAAGCCTTTACCCCAGGATAATAGGTCAGTCTTAGAATTGGATTATGTTGGGGTCAAGGCACCTCAGTTCTCCTTTTCCAGACTCCGAGGTGCGGACCCAATTTTAAGTGTAGAGATGGTATCAACAGGTGAGGTTGCCTGCCTGGGAAAGGATTTAGAGGATGCCTTTCTCAAATCTATCATCTCTACAGGCTTCAAACTTCCTCATAAGAATGTGCTTGTTAGCATAAGCGGTGACGAGAACCGCTATGACCTATTAGAATCCATCCGTAAACTCAAGGACAAGGGTTTCAACCTATTTGCTACTAAACATACCTCTGAATTTCTGTCAGAACAGGGAATTAGAAATCAGCTGATTTATAAAGCCCGTGAAGCTAAAGAACCAAACATTATCACCTATCTCAGAAGAGGAAGAATTGATTTAATCATCTGCATCCCTGATGAATTTGATAAAAAATTATTGGAGGATGAGTATCTAATAAGGAGGAATGCAATCGATTTCTCAGTTCCTCTACTCACCAA
>CAZWJY010000163.1:0-4233 GCA_964634335.1 uncultured bacterium | reverse complement strand
GATTCCTTATGGAGAAGGAGATTGAGAATCTATCAAAGGTTTTATTCTCACCTACCCATCCCTTTATAGCCATCATAGGGGGCAAGAAGATTTCAGACAAGCTGGGTGTGATTGAGAATCTATTAGATAAGGTAGACTCAATTCTGCTCGGTGGAGGACTCATCTTCAACTTCTTTAAAGCAAAAGGTTATGAGATAGGAAACTCCATATTTGAAGAGGAACTCATAGAGAGAACCTATCCTCTGTTAAAAGGGTCAAAGATTCATCTCCCTGTAGATGTGGTGATAGGGGATAGGTTTGATAATAATGCAAACCAGAAACTTGTGAAGTCTGAGAATATACCAGAAGGCTGGTGGGGGATGGATATTGGAGAGGAGACAATCAAGAATTATAAGGAGATAATCCTTAGGGCAAATACGATAATCTGGGCAGGACCTATGGGTGTGTTTGAATTTGAATCATTTGCAAAAGGGACAAAGGAGATTGGAGAAGGAATAGCCAGGGCTACAGAAAGGGGTGCAACCTCTGTTGTAGGAGGTGGAGATACCTTAAGTGCTCTGAAGAGGTTTGGTCTTGTAGATAAAATAACCCATGTCTCTACAGGAGGTGGTGCATCCTTAGAATTCTTAGAGGGGAAAGAACTCCCGGGGATAAAGGCATTGAGGGATAAGGGATGAGAACCCCTCTGATAATGGGTAACTGGAAGATGAATAAGACCCCTGAGGAGTCTGTTAAGCTGGCAGAAGAGATTAAGAGGGGGATTTTAAACATAAACGATAGAGAGGTAGTTATAGCCCCTCCTTTTACCTCCTTAGAAAAGGTCAGGAGGGTAATAGCCGGTTCTCCTATTGGTCTTGGTGCTCAGAATATGCACTGGAAATCTTACGGAGCCTATACAGGAGAGATCTCAGGGGACTTTCTCTTAGCGATGGGCTGCAGGTATGTCATCTTAGGACATTCGGAAAGGAGAAAGTATTTTAATGAGACAGATGAGATTATAAACCAAAAGCTCCTATATGCCTTAAAAATTGGATTAACCCCTGTCCTCTGCTTGGGAGAGACCCTATCTCAGAGAGAGGCGGGGGAGACTCTTCAGGTGATAAAGAGACAGTTTTTGAAATGTTTTGAAGGGGTAGATTCACCAGAAGGGGTTGTGATTGCCTATGAGCCTATATGGGCTATTGGAACAGGAAGAACAGCTTCCCCAGAACAGGCATCAGAGGTTCATAGCTATATAAGAGAACTCCTTTTAGATAAATATGGTAGAGATATTGCTGAAAATACAAGAATCCTTTACGGTGGGAGTGTAAAGCCGGATAATATCGATAATTTGATGGCAGAATCTCAGATTGATGGGGCTCTGGTAGGGGGTGCAAGCCTTATACCAGAATCTTTTATAAGAATAGTGAGATTTAAAGGGGGTTAGAATGTATGGGGTTATCCTCTTCTTCCATATCTTAGTAGCTGTAATCCTTATAATTGTTGTTTTGATGCAGCAACGTGGAGGAGGTCTATCCACAGTCTTTGGTGGAGGAGGTGCAGAGTCTGTGTTTGGTGGTGGTGGAGCAGCTCCCTTTATGATAAAACTTACAAGTATTCTTGCAGCAATATTTGTTATAACCTCCCTCACCCTTGTCCTTATGACTAAACCTGCAAGGAGGAAAGTCCCTGTGCAGCAGAAGCCAGCAGCTACTCAGCCCATCACCCCTTTTGAAAAGGTCTTCCCAGAGAGTGCAAAGGGAGGTAAGTAGTGGAAGCCCTGGTTAAGATCGGTGGTTTTCAGTATCTAATCAAAGAGGGTGAGGAATTGATAGTTCCAAGAAGAGAGGAGGGGGTGGGTGAAAAGATAAGGATATCCGATGTCCTCCTTTTGAAAACTGCTAACAGAACCCTTATAGGAAGACCAAGGGTGAAGGGGGTATGGGTTGAAGCGGAGATAAAAAAGCATTTTAAAGGGGAGAAAGTCATCGTTTATAAGTATATCCGTAGAAAGAACTACCGGCGGAAGAAAGGACACCGCCAGTATCTCACCTTAATTAAAATAACCAAAATAGGAGGTAGTGATGAGAAAGAAGAAAAGGAAGAGAAGGAACCCTCAGGGGTTATCCAAGAGCCAGATAAAGCTGGAGGTCCTAAAAGGGAGAGCAGAGTGGTTAGAAAAAGAACTGCAGGCAGTAAAAAAGAGGATAAAAGGCTTAAAGAGGGGGAAGCCGAAGGCTAAACCAAGAGCTGTAAAAGGGAAAAAGAAGCCTACTATAAGAGAGCTGGCTATCCAGGTCTTAAGGGACCGAAGGAATAGACCTACCCATTTGAAGAAGATGGCAGAGATTCTTCAGAAGAAGGGGTTCAGAGTAGATTACAGAAGTATGGACTCGGTCTTAAGAAGACATCCTAATATCTTTGAGAAGGTAGAAAAGGCGACCTTTAGACTGAAGAGGAAGAAGTGAGAGAGGGGGCAAATGCCCCCTCTCTTTAAAACTTAAGGGTCAGGGATAGCCTCCACCTCGTTAGGTCTAAGAGACGAGAGAACCCCATAAGGTCTATCTGGAAGTTATCTGTAACCTTATACCCAAGACCAAAGCTATAAAGCGTGTGAGGTATAGTTTCCTTCCTCTCTTCTTTAGAGATAGAAGGGTTAGAACCTCTATAGGCTATATAGGTGGAGTCTACGGTTCCATCCCCATCAGAATCTATCAAGGTCATCACAGAATCTGGTCCAAGGAAACCTTCACTCTCTGTAATGTTGATTATATCATATAGATAAGTAGCACCCAGTCTGATAACAAGAGGTTCTATTATCTTAAACTCCAGCCCTACAGGGAGAGAGAAGGAGAACTTTATCCTATCTAACTTATCCCAGTTGACATAACTTGAGTCCGTAGTGGTAATAGAACCCTCGGTCTTTTCTGTATAGGAGACATTAGTATGGGTGTTGGAAGAGTCCTTGAATATACCTACTGAGAATCTGAAACCCAATCCTAAACCCACTCTCTCAGAAAGGGAGAAGAGTCCTTTGGTGAAGAGATATCCAGAGAGTTCAGAATGGCTCCCCTTTAGGGTATCATATAAAGAAGAGGTAGTAGAGAGGGAAGCCTCTGTAGTAGTATTAATCTCGCTTCCTCCAGCATCTCCTTTCCATGACCTCTGGTAATACATCCCTCCTATATTGAACCAGAGCTCCCCTGATTCATCAAGATGCCTTATAGCCAGGAAGTCTAAGGGTATACCAAATCCCAAGTAAGGAGATTTGTGGAGAGCATTGAAGGAGGAGGAACTATCAAGACTACCTTCTGATTCATATCTTGAGCGGGCGTCTACCTCTGTCTTAGAAAGGTCACCCATCCTTAAAACCCCTCCAAGTTTCAGATTAAAATCCCAATCCTCACCCTTGTTCCAGTAGGAGAAGAGGAGTCTATGGGCATCAAAGAAACTCTTCTCCGTTCCCTTGCTGGAATCGAAAGCAAAACTTCTCGTAGAACCTCCTGAATCCTTTTCCGTAGAGGTTGTGTAATTGATATCTGGAGATACAAGAGTATAAGAGGAGTCGGCATAGCTGTAAGAGAAACCTATACTGCTCATCTCACCAAGAGACAATCCAAAACCTATCATAAGGTCAGTGGCTCTCTCCTCATGCCAGGCATCCCTGCACTCTTTATAGATAGATGTAGAGATGGGTTTCCCTGTTGTAGACTCCCTTTCATAGACAGTATCTATCTTCTCTCCATGTCCTAAAAAATCTCCTATACCAGTAGAGTCAGAGAGCTTAGAGCAGTAGTTATCAAGGATGAATCCTAAGTTGGAATATTTGAGTCCCAAGAGATAGTATCCTGCACCCAGATTCCCAAAGAGATTCTCCCTCTGATTTATGAAATTGGAGAGGTTTGTGTAGAGTCTGTTACCCTCTATATAGGGTATATAGCCTGGGTCAGTAGCGAGCCAATCATAGTCATCGAGATAGAGCCCTGCTGTAGAGGAGTAGCGGAATGAACTGGAGACATAGGGATAGGCTATACCTACCATCCCTAAGAGGGCTACTATCCATACTCTTTTCATTTGCACCCCCTTTTGATAGAATATATCAGTTATGCTGTTCTTGTCAAGCCTCTTCAAAATCTGAAACTTACCCACATTTATTGGGATTTTAGAAATTAATCTTTTAATAGTCATTGCGAGGGACAAAGTCCCGCAATGCGTAGCGTGGATGGAGCTATGCGACATCAAATGCAGAGCATA
>CAZWJY010000162.1:517-4258 GCA_964634335.1 uncultured bacterium | reverse complement strand
AACCTCCTTTTGTCAACCCCTGGGTTTCATCGGGCTATTCTGGAAATCTACAAAGTCTGATGACTCAGAACTCTCTCCTTGACATTATTTTAAAAGCCCCTATTTTATATCAATGGAGAAAGAGAGAGGTAGCAGGCTGAGGCGCTTGGGAGAGATTATAGAATCATTGAATCCAAGATTTAAACTCTGGAATTGAGAAGAGAACAGAGATTCAAAGAATTTAACCTCTCCCTCTCTACAGAAATAATCAACCCTCAATTATACCTCTACCAATCCCTCCCTTCTACCAATGAGAAGGCAAAGGAGCTCGCATTTCAAGGAGAAGAGGAGGGGAGGGTGATTTTAGCCCGACTCCAGACTCAGGGAAAGGGGAGAGAGGATAGGAGATGGTACTCACCACCTGGTGGACTCTGGTTCTCTATAATCCTCCGACCCCACCTTAAAATAGAGAAAGTCCCTGCCTTGGGGATGGTTGCCTCCATAGCGGTATCAAGAGCTGTGGAAGGGGTTATCCCTTTAATAACAGAATTCAAATGGCCCAATGACATTCTTATAAATAATCGTAAATTTTCAGGGGTGCTCCTGGAGATAGAGACATCCCTTGAAAAACTGGACTTTGTAATTATTGGAATAGGTATAAATGTTAACCAGAAATCCTTCCCCCCTTACCTCCCTCAGGCAACCTCTCTGAGGATTGAGATAGGAGAAAGGTTATCAAGGTTATTGCTTTTAAAAATTCTTCTTTCAGAATTTGATAGAGCCTATTCCCGGTTTTTAAGGAAAGGGGCTTCCCCTTTTATCTCTGAATATAAAACCCGCTCTATAGTTTTAGGCAGAGATATAAAGATTCAGTGTGGAAAGGAACTCTTCTCTGGTAAGGCAGTAGATATATCTGAGGAGGGAAGTCTAATCCTTAAAGATTTTAAAGGTAGGAGATTCCATTTGCCTACAGGAACCATTATAGGGATAGATTGAATTTTTATCTTAAGAGCACCACCTTACAGACCCTGGTGGAAGTTTGAGCCTCTATCCTGCAGAGGAAGACCAGGGATTCTCTTTTACCCTTGTCTCATTGTAGCTGGCTTGAAGGGGTTGTGGCTTTTATGTAAACCCTCAGGTTTTCATCAATGGTATATAGGATATCCATCTCTCTCCCTGCCCAGGGGGTCCTCAAAGATACAAAAAGAGGTGGAGGGTTACCTTCACCAAAAGGGGCTAAATCCTTAAATTCGGAGCTAAGCTCTTTTAATGGAAGCATCGCATCTGCCTTCATCTCTCCCTTTTCCTCAGGTATCCTGAAGTGCTTCTCTGCATACCTATATGCCTTCTCCATAAAGGATGATATCCCATCCCCTTTTATGGAGAACCCTGCTGCCTTGGGATGTCCCCCATAATCTGAGAGTTCAGAGGAGCAGAACTTTAATAACTCCACAAGATTTAAACCCTCTATCCCCCTTGCTTCTCCCACCCACTCATTACCCCTCCAGCCTATCACAATGGCTGGGAGGTGAAGTTCATCCCTCAGTCTTGATGCGCAGAACCCCAAGGTCCGAATCGGTATAGCTTTATCATAACTTATCACAATTCTATCAAACACCTCTATCCTCTCCCTTGCCTTTGCCAATGCCTGAGAGGCTCCCTTTCTCCACTCCTCATTTCTCTGAGAAAAGAGGGAGAGGAACTCTTCTGCCTCTTCTCTCTTCTTAGAGAGGAGGAATTTCACCCCCTCTCCTCCATAGGCTGAGGAGAAGAGGGGGAGGATACAGGAGACTATCCTTTGGGGAGTGGGTTCAGATATGACCCCTCTTAAGGTCTCCATAACAGGTCTTCTTGACTCTTTTAAAACATCCAGTCCATATTTTACTATCACCCTATTCTCACCCAAGAGTGGAACCTTATCTGCAATAGTTCCCAGAGCAGTAAAAGCCAGAAGGTCTTTCTTTGCAGAGAGAAACTCCTTTGTAGAGATTCCTAAATATTTTTGAACAAGACCCATACATAACTTAAGGGCTATCCCACACCCTGCAAGGTCTGCATAAGGATAGACAGGCTTTTTTGTAGTGATTACCCCAAGAGCCTCAGGGATTCCCTGGGTTATCTCATGATGGTCAGTAACTATCACATCCATCTTTAAGCCCTTTGCATAATTTACCTCATCAGAATTTGTAATGCCACAGTCTATGGTGATTAGAAGCCTCACCCCCTTTTGAGCAAAGGTTTGGATTCTATTCATATCGAGACCGTGTCTCTCTTTTGTTCTATCAGGGATATAATAGGTAACCTCTGCACCGAGGTCCCTTAATATCTCATAGAGGGAGGCAACCCCAGCCATTCCATCCAAGTCGTCATGACCCCATAAAAGGATTGGTTCTCTTCTATCTATAGCCTGAATTATCCTTTCTACTGATCTCTCCATATCTGGGAGGGAGAGAGGAGGGGAAAAGTCTGACAACTGAGGGGAGAGGAATTGCCTTACCTCTTCTAAGTTCTCTACTCTCAAAGCCAATACCCTTGCCAATGCAGGATGGACTTCAAAGGAATCCTCTATCTTTTTCACCCTTTCAGGGTCGACCTCTTTTAATTCCCACATCCATTTTATGATAATCCAGACCGGATTCTTGTCAATGCATAGCCTATAGGACTTAACTTTCTTTTAATGGTCATTGCAAGGAGCATAGATGGTGGGCTCGCAATGGGTAAATTTCAACTACAGAAGCTTGACTTTTGAGATTTTCAGGGTATAAATCCCATTATGGAAGCACACAGGGTATTCTCAGGAATTCAACCTACTGGAGAGTGTCATATAGGCAACTACTTCGGAGCCATTAAGAACTGGGTAGCCCTTCAGGATAGGTATGAATGTATCTACTGTATAGTAGATTACCATGCAATTACAGTAGATTTCGACCCTAAGCAATTACCTAAAAGAGTGATAGATATGGCAGGAGACCTTATAGCCTGTGGGATAGACCCCAAGAAGTCCATCCTTTTTGTTCAGTCCCATATCCCTGAGCACACTGAACTCTCCTGGATTTTCAATTGCTTTACCTCTTATGGAGACCTTACAAGGATGACCCAGTTCAAAGCAAAATCGGCTGAAAAGGAGTTTGTGAGTGCAGGACTCTTCAATTATCCTGTTCTTCAGGCAGCTGATATTCTCCTTTATAAGGCAGATAGGGTCCCTGTGGGAGAGGACCAGCTCCAGCATTTAGAGCTATGCAGAAGAATTGCAAGGAGATTCAACTCAAAACTTGGGGTCTCTTTCTTCCCTGAGGTCCAGCCTATACTTAGCAAGGCTCCAAAGATTATGTCCCTGGCAGACCCCTCAAGAGAAATGAGTAAGAGTGCTGAAGATAAACACTCCATAGGTATAATGGAGGATGAGAACTCTATCTATAAGAAGATAAAATCTGCAGTGACTGATATGGGACTACAGCCTGGTCAGGAGATGACCCCAGGGGTGAAGAATCTATTCTTAATCCTTCAAATGACTGCAGAACCAGAGGTTGTAGAATCCTTAAGAGAGAAGCATAGAGAGGGTAAACTCCTCTATAAAGATTTAAAGGAAGTAGTATACGAGAACCTTATCAGAGAGATTAAGCCTATCCGGGAGAGACGGAGGGAGATTATGGAAGAAGAGATAGATAGGGAATTGAGGGTAGGGGCGGAGAAGGCTTCTGTAATCGCTAAGGAGACAATGGAGGAAGTGAGAAAGATTATAGGTGTAGGGACTTAGAGATT
>CAZWJY010000162.1:0-507 GCA_964634335.1 uncultured bacterium | reverse complement strand
GCATTCTGAAAGATTAATAGACCGTCAGCCCTCTTTATATCCCCTTTACACCACTTCGGATGTTGAGTTATTCTCGTAAACCTCTCTGGATGTGGCATAAGACCAAAGATTCTCCCTGTAGGGTCACATATCCCTGCAATATTCTCTACCGAGCCATTTGGGTTATAGGGATAGCCTGCCCTCTCTCCCTTCTCATCCACATACTCAAACACTATCAGGTTGTTCTCTTTTATCCTCTTAAGGGTCTCCTTATCCTTTGTTAAAAACTTTCCTTCGGCATGAGCCACAGGTAGATGGATAACCCCTTCCATCCCTTTAGTAAATATGCAATTGGTAGTGTTCGGTTTCAGATATACCCAGCGGTCCTCAAACCTATCTGAGTCATTAAAGTCAAGGGTAACTGTCTGGGGAGTAAAATAGCCATCAAGTCCTGGAAGGATACCTGTCTTTACGAGAACCTGAAAACCGTTACAGATTCCGATAATCAACTTTCCATCCTTTATGAAC
>CAZWJY010000161.1:0-4260 GCA_964634335.1 uncultured bacterium | reverse complement strand
GTTCTTGAACCAAATTCAAAGTCATACATTTTCTATCCCCTCCTCATTCTTATGGGGCATTTCGCTTAACTCATTCATATCCGAAGTATTCGGGTATACCGCTAAATTTGTAGTATATAGAACCGTTCGCATATATATCCCCACGGTTGCCCGTTTTTATTCTCTCACTCATAAGTAGCCTGCCTGGTTAAAGATAAACTTCCATACCTTATCCTCGCCTCCATTTTTATCCCCCGGATGCGTTATCCAGAGAACCAGATAGCTCCATATCTTTAAAGAGGATAAACCATATCTGGGATTTGTCAAGTCCCTTACGCGCTGTTCGAGGAGATGGGCAATTACCTGAATTTTATCCTCTTGAGGAAGGATTCTGCCCACTCCACAAATCTCCCCTCTGAGATTGCCTTCTGTGCCTCCTTTACAACACTTGTAAAAAAATGGATATTATGAAAACTCAATAGCCTCTGACCTAAGATCTCCTCTGCTATGAAGAGGTGGTGGAGATAGGCTCTGGTAAATCTCCTGCAGGTGTAGCATCCACACTCAGGGTCTAAAGGGGAGAAGTCATTTTTATATCTTGCATTCCTTATCTTTACTGCACCCTGGGATGTGAAAGCCATACCTGTCCTCCCATTGCGTGTGGGAAGCACACAGTCAAAGAGGTCCATCCCCCTCTTTATACCCTCTATAATATCCTCAGGATATCCTGCACCCAAGAGATGCTTTGGGACTCCCTCAGGGAGAATCTCATTTACCACCTCCACCATCTCATAGGTGAGGTTCTGAGGTTCGCCAAGGCATAGACCACCTATACAGTAGCCTGGGAAACCTATATCAACTGTCCTTCTGGCACTCTCCCTCCTTAAATCCGGATATGTGGCGCCCTGAATGATGCCGAATAGTCTATCAGGATGCTTTGCAACCTTCTTTCCCCTCTCTGCCCATTTTAGGGTCCTCTCCATAGCAGACCGAGCCTTCTCATAGCTCACAGGATAGGGAGGGCATATATCTAAGGTGAGCATAATATCTGGATTTAGAGCCTCTTGAATCTCTATCACAGACTCAGGGGTGAAGAGGTGGTAGGAACCATCTATATGGGACTGGAACCTCACCCCATCCTCTGATAACTCCCGCAGAGTGGAGAGGGAATAGACCTGAAAGCCACCTGAGTCTGTTAAGACAGGGAGGTCCCATCCTATAAACCTGGATATACCCCCTGCCTTCTGGATGGTCTTATGCCCTGGTCTCAAGTATAGGTGGTAGGTGTTACATACAATCATCTCCACCCCAATCTCCTTAAGCTCTTCTGGGGATAGGGTCTTGACTGTCCCCTGAGTGCCCACAGGCATAAAGGTAGGGGTATTGACCACTCCATTGGGAAGATAGAGTCTACCCACTCTTGCCCTGGTTTTCTCATCTCTTTTAATTATCTCAAATCTCATAGGATCAGCATCGCATCCCCATAACTTAAGAATCTGTACTTTCTTCTAATAGCCTCTTTATAGGCTTTATAGATAAGCTCCCTATCAGCAAAACCAGAGACCAGGAGCAGAGGGGTGGAGGCAGGGAGGTGGAAGTTGGTGATGAGGGCATCTACTACCTGAAATCTATAGCCAGGGTAGATGAAGAGCTCTGCCCATCCCTTAAGGCTTCTCTTTCTTGAAGCCTCCTCAAGGGCTCTGACCACAGATGTTCCCACAGCCACCACCCTCCTTGCCTTCTCAATTTTCTTAAAGACTTCTCCTTTAATCTCGTAGTACTCCTCCTCCATCCTGTGCTCCTCTATCCTCTCGGTCTTTATAGGTTTAAAGGTTCCAGGTCCTATATGGAGGTTGATATGAGCGATATCTATCCCCTTTTCCTTTATCTCTTTTAAGAGACTGCGAGTAAAGTGGAGTCCGGCAGTAGGGGCAGCAACAGAGCCCTCTTCCTTTGCATAGACCGTCTGGTATGCCTCTTTATCTATATCCTCTGCCTCTCTTCTTATATAAGGGGGGAGAGGGGGCTTGCCTATCTCCCAGATAAGGGAATCGTTATTAAACTCTATCTCCCATTTCCCATCATCCCTTCTTCTTCCTATTATCCCCTTCAGCCCCTTCTCAAAGGAGATCTCCTCACCAGGATGAATCCTTCTTGAGGGTCTTGCCAGGGCGAGCCAGGACTTCTCCTTTCTTATAAGGAGTATCTCCACCCTTCCACCTGTAGCTCTTCTACCAAAAAGTCTTGCAGGGATGACCTTGGTGGTATTAAGGACAAGGAGGTCAGAGGGTTTGAGATAAGAGATAATATCTTTAAAGGTCTTATGTTCTATCCTTCCTGTGGTTCTATCAAGGATGAGCAGTTTTGCCCTATCCCTCTCTTTCAAAGGGTACTGGGCGATGAGCTTTTTGGGGAGGTTATATTCAAAGTCTGAGAGCCACACCCTTAAATCTATTAAATTCTTTGCAATTGTCAACAACCATAGAGGTTATAACTTCAAAACAAGGTGGTTGACAAAACCCGATTTTTATTAAAAATATAGGGAGATGGCAGAGCTAAAAAGGAGGAAAGGAATGAGAATATCTGAGAGGGGTAAGAGAATGCCCCCTTCACCTATTAGAAAACTGGCTCCCTTAGCTGATGCGGCTAAGGCTAAAAAGATAAAGGTATATCACCTGAATATAGGACAACCTGATATAGAGACACCTCCTGAAGTCTTTGATGCGATAAAGAATTTCAAGGAGAAGGTATTGAGTTATGGTCCCTCTGGAGGACTTGCCCAGCTACGCCTTGCTATAAGAGACTATTTTGAACCTTATGGGATAGACTTAGATATAGACGATATCTGGATAACCACCGGAGGGAGTGAAGCTATCCTGTTCAGCTTCCTTTCTATCTGTGACCCCGGGGATGAGATAATCTGTTTTGAACCTTTTTATACAAACTATAATGGGTTTGCAGTAGCTGCTTCAGTAAAGCTGGTCCCTATACTTACAAAGGTAGAAAATGGATATAGGCTTCCCCCAAGAGAGGAGATTATTAAGAGAATCAAAAAGCGGACTAAAGCCATTATTATTACCAATCCCAATAACCCCACGGGAACGGTCTATACTCAGGAGGAGCTCTATATCCTCTCCAAGATATGTGAGAAGTATGGACTCTATCTCATCTCTGACGAGGTGTATAGGGAGTTTGTCTATGATGGGAAGGTCCATACCTCTGCCCTCTCTCTTCCCAAAATACAGGATAGAGTAATAGTGGTGGATAGTGTATCAAAGAGATTCTCAATGTGTGGTGCAAGGGTGGGCTATTTAATATCCAGGAACAGGAGAGTTATGAAGACAGTATTAAAGTTTGCTCAGGCAAGACTCTGCCCTCCTACCATAGAACAGATTGGGGCTATTGCTGCTTTTAAATATATGCACAGATATATAGACTCTATGATTAAAGAGTATGAGAACCGTCGTAATACCCTCTATTCTTTGATGACAGAGATCCCAGGGGTAATAGTAAAAAAACCTGAGGGTGCATTCTATATGATGCCAAGACTTCCTGTAAAGAATACAGAGAGATTTACCTCTTGGCTCTTAACCGATTTCTCTTCTTCCAAAGAGACAGTGATGCTTGCCCCTGCCTCTGGCTTTTATGCGACAAGGAATAGGGGGAGGAGAGAGGTGAGAATCGCTTATATATTGAAAGAGGAAGACTTGAAAAGGGCTGCCTATCTTTTAAAAAAGGCTATTAAGGTTTATAAGGAGTGATGAAGGTCTTGATGGTCTCTGAAACCTATTACCCCTTAATAGGAGGTATACCAGACCATATCTTCTACCTCTCAAAGGAACTCCGGAAAAGGGGGCATACAGTGAAAATCCTTACAGCAAGGTTTGGTAAGGATAGAGATAAGGATGAGAGAGATGTAGTAAGGGTGGGAAGAGGGATTCTTATAAGAGCTAACAAGTCCTTTGCAAGAGTGACTGTGGGATGGAGACCCTCAGATAAAGTAAAAAGGCTCTGCTTGGAGTATAGACCGGATATAGTCCATCTCCATGGCTCCTTAGCCCCAACCCTCCCTATCCTTGCCCTCCGCCATTCAAAATCCATAAATGTTGCCACCTTCCATGCAGGACATGAAAAGTCTACAGGATATATGGTCTTTAAGCCTCTGCTTATGCCCTATTTCAGGAAACTTCACGGACTTATAGCTGTCTCTAAGACTGCGGAATTGACTATGAGTAGATACTTCCCAGGAGATTATAAGATAATTCCCAATGGTATAGATAC
>CAZWJY010000160.1:0-4293 GCA_964634335.1 uncultured bacterium | reverse complement strand
CCTTAGAAAATATTACCAAGAGATTGTAGATGGTAAATAGAAATAAGATAACATGACGGTTACCCAGAATGTAGGGACAACCCTTGCGGTTGCCCAAGATAGGACAGGGGCAAGCCCTGCCCCTACTCGGAATCCAACAAAGCTCCATTCCCCGTAAAGATGTTAAACCAATTGCTAAAGCCCTTATCAAGCGATTTAAAAGCCTCCAGGGTATCTTGGATAGGGAACATCAGATATTCATAAATTTATAGAAACGGGTATTAGAAATGTGTTTCTCTCCGACAAAAAGGGATTGCGAAGGATAGCTGGGAGGCGTAACTCGTTAACTGTTCCATTAATTGAATGGATAATGAGACATAAACACGAAAAGATTCTATTGGGGAAGGAGCTTAGGAGGATATTCTCTTTGAGAGAAGAGGAGTTGCGATGTTAAAGTTGTGACGACAGGAGGTCCCTATGACCCATAGGGCGTATCCCCGTAATCTGAGGAGGCTCTTTCCCCATCCCAAACTCTTTAACTTTTGTCAAAAATATAGACCTGACTCCCTTCTCGGAACTCCAAGCAGGGGCAGGCATTTCAAATCTCTTCTTTCTCTTTCCAGGATTGTAAACTCCTTCTTTATGAGAATTTTCCTTATTCCCTTTAGAGAAAGGGTTATGGATACCCTGCTATATATATTCAATGCCTCTTGACAACAAAGATATATTCTTCTATAATAGAAACATAAGGAGGTATAGATGGTATTTCATAATGGCAAAGCTATAGCAGAGGAGAAGAGGACCTGCCAGCTCCTGAGAGAGCTGAGAGGATACAAAATGACAAGAGAGATACTTGTTCTTCTCTTCATAGGAGTAATGACTCACGCACAATCATGGTGGAATGATAACTGGTCAGCAAGGGCAAAGGTAAAAATAGATGCTACTTCTTGCAGTACAGACCTTACCGATTATACCATTCATATTCAGGTAGGCTTTAGTGAGCCGATGCAGAAAGATTTTGATGATGTGAGGTTTATAGATTCTGATGATAATACAGAGCTGTCTTACTGGACAGAATATGTAAATGCTTCTCCTCATGAGGCATCATTCTGGGTAAAAATCCCGAATATCCCTGCAGGGGCTATAAAGGAGATATGGATGTATTACGGTAATTCTCAAGCCACAAGTAATAGTAATGGCTCAGCCACTTTCTTCTTCTTTGACAACTTTGAAGACTACCCAAATGGTTGGGAACTGGAGACCTCACCTACCCCTACCTGCCCCTGGTATGAGGAATATAACCCTTCTCCTGATTGGACAAGAGGTAAGATTACAGATGTCTCTATATCTTATACCATAGAAGATTCCCTTTACGGAGGTAATCCTTTAGGTAGCAAAGCCTTAGCAAAGTATGGTGGCTGTTATCCAGCCAGGCTTACTGTTCAACTTCCCGGTGAGATAGATAATCTTGCTATTGAGTATAAGGTATTCAGGGATATGTATGGGAGCTTAGTTCCACCCACTTATGCCAACTGTCCTTGCGAACGCCCTAATATTCAGGATGGTTCAGGGAATGGCTATGACTTTGTAGAATGCAGGTACTGCCCACCAGGAGGTAATGGGAGGTTCTCGTTTGGGATAGATAGAGTGGAAAGATGGGGGGTTCATAACCTCTCTGGCTTTCAAATAGACCCCAATGACTGGACTGCGAAATGGTTGCGCTGGAGCTGGCGATGCTATTACCAGGCAGGTAGCTTTTCTTTAGAAGGTGTTGTATATCCAGAATGGGGTAGACCAGACTTTCCCCTTCATACAATTTCTGCTATTGATAACTCCCCACCTACAGCCAGTTTTTCCTATCTCTCTATGGCTGGGGGCTATCCCTGGTATATGGACGATATAAGAATAAGACCCTGGGTCCCCTGCGACCCTATCGGGATTGTGGAGTCAAATATTGATGTAGGAGTGGAGGAGATTGTAAGACCAACGGAATGTCCTGGAGAACCTGTGGAACCTGTATGTCTTGTGCATAACTATGGTTCTGAAACTGTAAGCACACCTGTGTATCTCTTTATCACAGATTACATAACTGGAGAACTTATAATGAGTGATTGGGATTGTATAGACCTTAACCCAGGGGAATCAGAGTTTGCTATGTTCGCTGAGTGGACACCAGAACAGGGTAAGGTTTATCTCTTTGAATTTATCACAGACCTACCCGGAGACCTTAATGCATATAATAATGCTCGGCTTATTATGATAGAGTGTGCCAAAACGCATGATATGGCAACTTTGAGTATCGTCTTCCCAACTGCTCAAGAAGAACCCTATCCACAAGATACAACAATTACCCCTGAGGCGTGGTTTATAAATAGGGGATTGAATAATGAGGCAGGGTTTTATGTATACTGCGAGGTCACAGATACCCTTGGTAATCCCACCGGATATAGGGACAGCGTTGAGGTTAGTAGTGTAGCTCCCGGTGATTCTGTAAACCAGAAGTTTTCTGTATGGGCATCTTTAAATGCAGGATGGTATACTTTTAGATTTTTCCCCTTTCTTCCAGATGACGAGTATAGAAAGAACGATACAATGGAAGTATGGATAGAGGTTGGTCGTGCGGGCATAGAGGAGATGAGATATCTTCCTGATTTTAAGATGGAGGTGATGCAGCCAAACCCGCTCGGAGATTTGATAATAGACTATTCTCTCCCCTATCCAACAGTAGCAACCCTCTCTATCTATGATGCCTCTGGAAGGCTTGTTAAGGAACTTCTGTGTAAGAAGGAGACTTCTGGGGTGAAGAGTATTGTCTGGGACAAAACTGATAATAGAGGCAAAAAAGTATCGGCAGGTGTATATTACATCGTCTTTAAGACAGAAAAGGGAGAGATAACAAGAAAGATCGTGACTATAAAATGAGATTCTAAACCTTTGGAAGGTTGGAGAGGTTTAATAGGTGAGATTGCCACGCCCTGTTGAATAACAGTTTCAATTTTCCACTTGCGAGATTCTCGTCCTGAAAAGTCAGAATAGATGATTGAACTTGCTTCTGTAGCCTTATTTAACAGGGTTCGCAAGGATAGAGAGTGGCTGTAAGGACTTCTAATTATTTTCAACTTGTCACTGCAAGGAGCGAAGCGACGCTATGCGTAGCATTGATGGAGCGTATGCGACATCAAATGCAGAGCATAGAGCGACTGAAAGGAGCTCAACAATCTCTATTGAACAATGTCAGAAAAGGATATTTAGCTTTCCCAAACAAGAAGAAGTCTTTCTAAGACTCGCTTAAGCTTTTTATATGTTCCTTCACTGCCTAACTTGTGATACCTTATAAAACCATCAGGGTCTATTATAAGATGCTGAGGATATGCAGTGATGCTATACTTTTGAGCTATATCAATATTTAACGAAAGGATTCTCCAGTTAAAAGGTTTCTTCTTTAAAAACTCTTCAGTGGCAAAACCTATTGCCCAGAAGTCTATACCTTTATCCTTAAACTCATCAAAGAGTTTATTGAGGCTGGGAATCTCTGCTACGCTCGCAGGACAGCCCATCTGCCAGAAGTCTATCACCAGAAATTTCCCTTTTCTGTTTGAAAGTGTTGCCTTTTTACCAGAGAAGTCAATAGTCTCAAAGTCTGGAGCTTTTGAGCGAGGAATTTTTGTTTTTTTATTCAACCTGCGAAGGTATTCCTCAAATGTCATACCCTTAGATTTTCTCTTTTCATATAGATTCTTCAATTGCTTTTCAGATTCTGTAGTATCACCATTGAGGAAGGCTTCAAGATAGTAATCCTCTGCACTCCCGAGTCTATTCTTCTTTAAGAGTATCTTACCTAAGGCAAGATATTCTGGAATCTTCTCTTCTGTAGTTGTTGCCATCTTTAATGCTTCTTCAAAGCTCTCTACTGCTTTATCAAGATTCCCTTTCTTCTCATAGAGTTCACCACGAAGCCTATAGAATCTTGCCCCATACATTGAGACTAAACTCGAAGAGGCTCCATATATGATTAAGAATCCCTTCTTCATCAATTCTATTGCCTTTTCTATTCTTTTAAGTGCCTCCTCAGGTCTCCCTCCTTTCTCAAATAAGCTGGCGAGGTAGAAGAGAGGGATGGGATTTTTGGGCTCCCTTGGAATCCATTTATCCAATATTTTAAGAGCAAGGCTGTCTGGAATATTGCAGAACTCTCTCCAATAAGCCATCTCCCAGGTTATCCTCTTCTCTGGATTTTTCTCCATAAATATAAGCTCTAAGCTATCTATCTTCTCTTCCTCTGCCTTAGAGAGCCTTCTCTGTTTATATAACTGG
>CAZWJY010000159.1:0-4323 GCA_964634335.1 uncultured bacterium | reverse complement strand
AGGGTGGACTTTATGCATTAGAAGAGATTGAGAGAATGCCTGTTAGATACCTATCGGGATGCAGGGCATCACTCCTTAGAATTGAAGTCTAAATCCCTATCTTCAGGTATCTACTTCCTAAGGCTAAGATTAAACCATTCAAAGAAGATAATTGGGTTAATGTAATTTTCCAGACAAGACTGAGGGTAGAGCCTGATGAATCAGGCAACTACAAAGTAGAACATAAGAAAACAAGTATATTGACTTCTCTCTATAAGATATTATTCTCACTTATGAGAACTATAACACCTGAAGAGGTAATTAAAGCCCTCCCAAGTATACTTAAGGAGCACCCGGAGATAAAGGTAGAAATCTATCAGATTCTCTCTAAGGAGTATGTCACAAGGGCAGAACTTAAGGAGTATATAAAGAGGAGTGATAAGAGATTTGAAGAGATGGACAAGAGGTTTGAGAGGCTGATTGAAGAGATAAACCGTAGATTTGAAGACCTCCATAGCTGGGTAGGTATAGTAGTGGGTGGTTCCAGAGAAGGGCTGGGAAGGGTCTTGAGGAGGCTATTGCAGGAACTCTAAGGATTGCTCTCCGTCGCCCAGATATTAAACCTCAGAAGATAGTCTTGAGGAGGAAGATAATAGATGATAAAGGGTTAATAGGTCCTAAGGGGAGGGAGTATGAGATAGACCTCTATGCCTCTGATACTATCCCCCTTATCTTTGAGATTAAATCTTATGCTGAAAAGGAGGATGTAGAGAGATTTAATGATAAGGCAGAGCTTTTTAAAAAGAAGAGAGGGATAAAGAAGATAGAGAAAGCATTTATCACCTTGGAGAAGAGCAGGGAGATAATGGATACCTGCGAGAGGTTAGGAATCATTCTGGGATAGTCTTTAAGGCTCTGGAACGGTTTCTGAAGACTGTTAATTCAAATGCAGGGTTCTACAAATCTATCCCTTTTTGACCAGTTTAAAAAGGTCTTCAGTAGACCTACTCTTTCTCAATAATTCTATAGCCTTTTGAATCTGAGGAGTATAAGGAATCTCTCCGAGTTCATACTCACCCTTCTTATGCCAGAGTTGGGAAGCAATCTCTTTCCTTAGTATCCGCCTGATATACTCCTTACTGGAATCAAACTGAGCCTCAGAGAATTTTATCTTCTCTCTCAGGACTTCCTTAAATTCTGCAAGAATCTCTTCTGTTATCTCAAAGCCCCATTGAAGGTTAGGATGATGCCTTGCATATCTAATGGTATAATCTCTAAGAGCATACCTAAACTCTGGTTTGGCAAGCTCCTTATTGAGTCTATTCTTTTCTGGATATTCCACAATAAGGTCGGGAACGATTCCTCCCCAGCCGTATACCTTGTAATGATGGGGACCCAGGGTATGGAAGACTCTACCCTTCTGGGAGGTATCTCTTTTTGCAGCGTGAGCGTCTATGCATCTACCTGAGGGAGTATACCAATAAGCTGTAGTAAGTTTCAAGGCTCCTCCGCCCTCTACTCTATGGAGGGTTTGAACAGAACCCTTACCAAAGGTTGTATCCCCTATTACCAGAGCCTTCTCCCAATCCTGAAGGGCTCCGGTCACTATCTCTGAAGCAGATGCGCTCCCCCTATCTACAAGGACTACCAATGGATAGTTAGCCTCTTCTCTATCAAAGGCGGTGAACTCTCTATTAGCCTGAGGAATTCTCCCTTTAGTAACCACAATAGTCTTTCCGGGTTTAAGAAAGAAGTCAGAGACCTCCACCCCTTCTTGAAGAAGACCCCCTGGGTTCAATCTTAAATCTAAGATAAACTTTTTGGCACCTAATCTCTTCAAGGAATCTATTGCAGCCTCTAATTCTCTCCTTGCTAACCTGGAGAAATTACCAAGCCTCACATAACCTATATCACTATCTACCATACCTGCATAGGGAACAGCAGGAATCTTTATTATCGCCCTTGTAATAGTGCAGTCAAAGGGACTCCTCAACCCCTCTCTCTGAATGGTTATGGTAACCTTGGTTCCAGGTGTACCTCTAAGTTTCTTTACCACATCGGATAGTATCATCCCTTTTGTAGGTTTCCCTTCAATCCTTATAATTCTATCCCCGGGCTGAATCCCTGCCTCATAAGCCGGGGTCCCCTCAATAGGAGAGACAACGATAGGGACCTTGGCTACCATATCCATATCAATATAGATACCGAGTCCTCCAAACTGCCCCTCGGTACTGGTCTTTAAATCCTCATACTCAGCAGGGTTTAAATACTGGGAATAGGGGTCTAAACTCTGTAACATCCCATTCATAGCTGCCTCTATAAGTTCCTGACTGTTTACCTTATGGACATAATTCCTTTGAACCAGCTCTAACACTTGATTAAAGACCTTAAGGGAGAGATAGATATTCTCCCTCTGGGCAAAGAGCCTTGTAGAGAGGAACCAGGCAAAGAAGACCAATAACCCTACCCCAGTAATTAGGGTTATCTTCTTTCTCATATCTTAACCCCCTTTTTAGCTAAAAATTCCAAAACTTTCTCCCTTATCTCTTTATGTAGAGTCTCTTTATCCTTTTTCCCATCAAAGACCTTTATTCTCTTCTTTGCCCTCTTAGCCAGTTTAAAGTAGCCCTGCCTTACCCTTTTATGAAACTCCTCCTTCTCCTTTTCCAACCTATCAGGGGCTCCCTTCTTTCTTCTCTTCCCCTCTTCTAAGGGGATATCAACAAGAATGGTCAAGTCGGGTTTAATTCCAAAGGATGCCCATTTGTTAAGTCTGGAGAGGGGTTTTAGGGGTAATCCCCTCCCAACCCCCTGATAGGCGAAGGAGGAATCAGAAAATCTGTCGGTAATAAAGATCCCCTTATCCTTTGAATGGAATAGGGGTAAAATCCTCTCATAGGTATGCTGACATCTACTGGCTAAATATAGTAGAAGTTCTGTCTTTGGGTGCATCCCCTTATATTTGGGGTTTAAGAGAATTTCTCTTATCCTCTCCCCTATCTCTGTCCCTCCAGGTTCCCTTGATAGATAACAGGGTAAACCGGTAGACTTAAGGAAGTCGTAGAGCATTTTGGCTTGAGTAGTTTTACCAGAACCCTCTATCCCTTCAAAGGATATCAGGAAACTTCTCCTCAATTTAAGCATCCGAATTACTTCTTTTTCAACGCATATTTCTTTATAAACTTCTCGGTCTTTTGACGGGCTATATAATCAGGAAACTGTTGTGGCGGGGTCTTCATAAAATAACTGGAGGGCTCAATGAGTGCTCCTGACAATTTATTGTCAAGGGCAAGCTTTGCACATCTTATAGCATCTATCACTACTCCAGCAGAATTGGGAGAGTCCCATACCTCCAATTTGAGTTCCAGGTTTAGAGGAACATCACCGAAGGTGCGCCCCTCAAGTCTTATATGAGCCCATTTCCTATCCTGAAGCCATGCTACATAGTCAGAGGGACCTATATACACATTATCCTTTCCAATATCATAGGGAAGCAGAGAAGTTACAGCTCCTGTCTTAGATATCTTTTTGGAATGGAGCCTTGACCGTTCCAACATATTTAAAAAGTCGGTATTCCCGCCCACATTCAACTGAGATGTCCTTTCCAATTTAACCCCCCTCTCTAAGAAGAGGGTAGTAAGGACTCGGTGAACAATGGTAGCCCCTACCTGAGATTTTATATCATCACCAATCACAGGGACTCCGGCTTCCTTAAACCTATTGTCCCAGTACTTTTGAGAGGCTATGAATACAGGAATACAATTGACCATAGCACACTTGGCCATAAGAATCTGCTCTGTATACCATTTCGTAGCCTCCTCAGAACCGACAGGGAGATAGTTTACTACTACATCTGTCTTTGTCTCTTTGAGGAGTCTCACAATATCTGCTGTAGGACCCTCAGCCTTCTCAATAATCTGGGAGAGGTAATAACCCAACCCATCATGAGTCATCCCTTTCACTACCTTCACCCCAAGTTTAGGAACATCTGCAAATTTATAAGTATTATTCGGTTTGGTAAAGATAGCCTGAGCCAAATCCTTACCCACCTTATTCTTATCAATATCTATCCCCAAGGTAAACTCTATATCCCTTATATGATACCCACCAAGGTTGGTATGCATAATTCCAGGGATAAACTCATCCTCCTTTGCATTTCTATAGTAATATACCCCCTGGACTAAACTTGAGGCGCAATTACCTACCCCTATAATAGCAACTCTTACTCTCGGCATATTACCTCCTTTTTATATAAAATACCAGATTTTTGGAAGATGTCAAGATGGGATAGGTTGCATCTCTTAGTTGGGGCTTAAATCTGCCCCTGTCTCTTGAGCTCTTGCT
>CAZWJY010000158.1:0-4330 GCA_964634335.1 uncultured bacterium | reverse complement strand
CACCCACTCCCTTCCAGGTCAGATGCCCATAGAAGTTAACATCTACTCATCCGATAGAAAGCTCTATAAGAGACTGAAAAGAGGAGAGTAACCCTAAAGGACCTTTTTGAGGGTTGACAATCCCTTATCCGATGGTAAGATATAAGATGATTAAGCGAGAGTTTTATAATAGAGTCACTAATTCTGAAAGGGATTTAATCTACGAATTCTTGGAGATACTTAAAAGGGAAGAGATACCCTACTGCGTGATAGGAGGTATGGGAGTCAATGCGTATTGTGAACCTATAATTACTCTGGATTTTGATTGCGTTGTGGTAATGGAGAGAGTAGAGAAATTAAAAGAAGAATTGAAAAGAGAAGGGTTCAGAGTGAAATCACATCCCCACACATGGGAGATTACACATAAAGCCTCGGATGTGAGAATACAACTCCAGCGAGATGGAAGATATCAAGGGTTTATAAGAAAAGCAGAATTACGCAAGATACTTGGATATACTATGAAGGTAGCTCAAAAAGAGGACATCTTGAGAGGTAAAATCTGGGCATATAATGACCCGAATCGTGATCAGTTGAAGAGGGATAAAGACTTACTCGATATAAAGAGGTTGGTGCGAAGATACCCAGAGCTTGAGGAACTCTTGACAGATGAGATAAGGGAGAGGTTGAAATGAGAATCCTCTTTCTGGGGCTTGGAAATCCTATCCTCTCAGACGATGGAGTGGGGATAAGGGTCGTGGAGGAGATTAAGAGAATTCTTGGAGAGAGGGATGGAATATATTTTGATACAGGGAATATCAACTCTCTCCATATCCTTGATGCCATCCAGGGTTATGATAAGGTAGTAATTGTGGATGCCATAAAAAAAGGTGGAAAGCCGGGGACTCTATACCATATCCCTTTGGAGGAGCTCGAGCCTACTATCCACCATACCTCCCTCCACACCATAAACCTTGCTACTGCAATTGAGTTGGGAAAGAGACTGAGCAGGGAGATGCCCACAGAGATATCCATATATGGAATAGAGGTGAAGGATACCGAGAGATTTTCAGAAAATCTCACCCCAGAGCTTGAAAAGAGGGTTCCAGAGATAGTCGAGGAGGTAATAAAAAGGGAGATGGGATGAGCACTCCTTATAAGGGAAGAATCTCTGGAATGGAGAGAGTAAAGGTAAGGATAAGGGGAATAGTTCAGGGGGTAGGTTTCCGCCCCTTCATCTACTCTCTTGCAAATAGATACTCCTTAAAGGGTTTTGTTCTCAATGATACTAAAGGGGTAGTTATAGAAGCAGAAGGGGAGAGACCCGTCTTAAAGAAATTCCTCTCAAGATTGAGACAAGAGGCTCCTCCTCTCTCAAGGATCAAAGAGATACTTACCCAGGAACTCCCTCCTCTGGGGTATAAGGATTTTTATATTAAGCCGAGTGCACCCAGGAAAGAGAGGTTCGTTCTCATATCCCCTGATATTGCTACCTGTGAGAAATGCTTAAGAGAACTATTTGACCCTCAGGATAGGAGATTCGGCTATCCTTTTATCAACTGCACCAACTGTGGACCCAGATTTACTATCATCAAGGATATACCCTATGATAGGGATAAGACAACGATGAAGGAGTTCCCTATGTGTAAGGAATGTCAGGGAGAATACGATAACCCCTTAAACAGAAGATTCCATGCCCAACCCAACTGCTGTCCAGAGTGTGGACCAGAAGTTGAGCTTGTAAGTTCTGAGTTGAAGGTTGAGAGCAGGAGTAATAAAGCAGTAGAGGATGCTGTAAGATTAATAGAGCAGGGGAAGATTCTGGCTATAAAAGGGCTGGGAGGTTTCCACCTCGCATGTGATGCCCAAAATCGAGATGCGGTGCAGAGGTTAAGGGCAAAGAAGTATAGAGAAGAGAAACCCTTTGCAGTGATGGCAAAGGATATAGATACAGTCAGGAGGTTCTGTTTAGTCAACAGATATGAGGAGGAACTTCTCCTCTCCAAACGCCGCCCCATAGTCCTCTTGAGAAAGCAGAGACCTGACATTCTTGCACCCCAGGTGGCACCAAAGCAGAAATACCATGGAGTAATGCTTCCCTACACCCCTCTCCATTATCTTTTATTCTCCAAACTCACAAACCCTAAATTTGATGTTTTAGTGATGACTTCTGGAAATTTGAGTGAGGAACCTATATGCTATAAGAATCAGGATGCCCTGAATAGATTAAGGGGGATTGCAGACTATTTCCTCCTCCACAATCGGGATATCTATATAAGGTGTGATGACTCTGTAACGAGATGTTTTGAGGGAAGGGAGATGGTTATAAGGAGGTCAAGGGGATATGTGCCTGAGCCTATTGAGCTCCCTTTCAAACTCAAAAGAGCTCTGCTCTCCTGTGGTGCTGAACTGAAGAATACCTTCTGCATTGCCAGGGATAATTATGCATTCTTAAGTCATCACATAGGAGACCTTGAGAATCTTGAGACTCTCCTTGCCTTTGAACAGGGGATAGAACATTTCAAGCGCATCTTCTCCATAGAGCCTCAGGTTATAGCTTATGACCCCCATCCAGAATACCTCTCCACAAAATATGCAAAACAACTCTCCAATTCCAAACTCTTCCCTGTCCAGCACCATCATGCCCATATCGCCTCCTGTATGGCAGATAATGGGATAGAGGGGAAAGTGATAGGGGTTGCCTTTGATGGTCTTGGATATGGAACGGATGGAAATCTATGGGGAGGGGAGTTTCTTATCGCAGACTTTAGAGGCTTTCAAAGGTTTGCACACCTAAGGTATATTCCTATGCCTGGAGGGACAAGAGCAATTAGAGAGCCCTGGAGAATGGCACTCTCTTATCTCTATCATACATACAAAGATGGACTTTTTGAAATAGGGATAGACTTTGTAAAAAAGATAGATAAAAAGAACTGGAATGTATTGAAGAACTTAATGATTCATAGAATCAATTCTCCCCTCACCTCCAGTATGGGGAGATTCTTCGATGCAGTCTCTGCCCTTTTGGGAATCTGTCTGACCTCGGAATATGAAGGGCAGGCAGCAATAGAATTGGAGATGGTTGCTGAAGAGATGCAAACCACGAGATGCAAGATGCAAAATTATGGATATACAATAAAAGAAGAAAAGGGGGAGGTTATTATTGAACCAGAGGATATTATTCTGGGAATAGTAGAGGATATGCGCCGCTCTTTTCCTCCTGAAGTCATCTCTTTTAAATTCCATAATACTATCGCCACAATGGTCTCAGATATATGCATAGGAATCCGCCAAAGGACAGGCCTGGATAGGGTAGCCCTGAGTGGAGGGGTATTCCAGAATACGCTCCTTCTCTCTCTTCTGGTGAAGAAATTACGCAAAGAAGGTTTTAAGGTCTATATCCACCACAGAGTTCCCACAAATGATGGTGGTATCTCCTTAGGACAGACAGTGGTGGCGAGTCAGAGGGTTTGAGGATATTGAAGTATGCAAAAGGCAAGAGAATTGACTAAGGAAATATACCGAATTACAAAAAAGGATCTGTTTTCTAAGAATTTTGGTTTAAAGGAGCAGATAAGACATTCAGCGGTATCAATAATGGCTAATATAGCTGAGGGCTTTACACGAAGAAGCCATAAAGAATTTGCAAATTTTCTTAGCATAGCCCATGCATCTGTTGCCGAAGTTCAATCACATCTCTATGTAGTATTAGACCAGAACTATGTCTCACAGGAAGATTTTGAGCATCTTTACTCTTGTGCTGATGAAATCTCTCGAATGATTCAAGGTTTCAGCAAATACCTGCAGAACCTCCGGAACTCGTAGAATGTGCTTAGGCATTCCTGTTAGGCTGTTGGAGAAGAGAGGAGATAAAGGGATAGGAGAGATTGGAGGAGTGAGGAGAGAGATAGATTTGAGACTCCTTGAGGATGTTGAGGTGGGCGATTATGTGATTCTTCATGCAGGATTCGCTATTCAGAAACTGGACGAAAAGGAAGCAGAGGAGACCCTATCCCTTTTAAAGGAAGTATTTAAATGAGAACCTTGTCTTATGAAGAGGCTGTAAGATTCCACGGTCATAATGGTCCATTCTTAGCTTTGGGATATAAGGCAGGGAGTTATGCAATGGAGAAGTTGAGACCAGAAAGATTGCTTGATATAGAATGTTCTGTTGAGACTATAATCAAAAAGCCTTACACCTGTGTGATAGATGGTATTCAGTGTTCAACCTATTGCACCTTGGGCAAGGGGAATTTGAAACTTAAAAGTTCATCAGAGAAGAGGATAGGGATTACTTTCAGAAGCAAAGGAAAGGAGGTCAGACTCGTCCTCAAACCCCATACTCTTGAGAGAG
>CAZWJY010000157.1:0-4466 GCA_964634335.1 uncultured bacterium | reverse complement strand
GGCATGGGCCTGAGGGTCTATATCTACCAGCAGAGTATCCTTCTCAGCAATAGCCAAACCTGCAGCCAGATTTATTGCCGTGGTTGTTTTACCTACCCCTCCTTTTTGGTTGGCTATAGCTATCTTCCTTGCCACTTCTATAGATTAACTCTAAAAAAAGAGAATGTCAATAAATCTTTAACTGTATACGATGGTTTATACTCCTAAGGCCTTCAATTGATTGAGAATAGAACCCCTTATCTCCTCTAATCTCTCTCTGGTTTTGGCCTCAAATCTTAGAACTAAGGCGGGCTGGGTATTGGAAGCCCTCACAAGCCCCCAGCCATCAGGAAATACTACCCTCACCCCATCTATATCTATAACCCGATACTTGGAGATTAATCTCTCTTTCAACTCCTCCACTATCTTAAATTTCATTTTATCTGGGCAATCTACCCTTATCTCAGGCGTAGAGTAATAGGAGGGTATCTCTTTAACCAGATGAGAGAGGGGCCTCTTATCTTGAGAGAGAATCTGGAGCAACCTGAGGGAGGCGTATATGGCATCGTCGTAACCAAAGTATTCATCAGCAAAGAAGATATGGCCAGACATCTCCCCAGCCAGGGGGGCCTTCTCCTCTCTCAATTTCGCCTTTAAAAGGGAATGGCCTGTTTTATACATAAGGGGAGTTCCTCCTAAGGACTCTATATACTCCACCAATCCTTGAGAGCATTTCACATCAAAGATTATCTTTGCACCAGGCCTTTTTCTTAAGACCTCCTTTGCGAAGATACCCACAAGGGTATCCCCATATATCACCTCTCCTCTCTCATCTATCACCCCTATCCTATCCCCATCACCATCGTATCCTATCCCCACCTCTGTATTCATCCTCAGGACAACATCCCTCAACTCTTTGAGATATTCCAAAACTGTAGGGTCTGGAAGGTGAGCAGGAAAATTGCCATCAGGTCTGGTATTTATGAGGAAGGGTTCTATATCAAACTCCTTAAGGAGCGGTTCAAGGATTATCCCCACGGTCCCATTTCCTGGGTCCATACTTACCCTCATTCTTCTCTTCAGTTTTATCTTCTCCTTTAAAAAGGGGATATAGGCAGGGATGGGATTTAGGCTCTCTCTCTTCCCTTTGCCCTGAGAAAATTTCCCTTCTTCTATTAGCCTTTTTAAATCCTGAATATCCTTTCCATAGAGACTCATTCTGTTGTAACAGAGCTTAAATCCGTTATACTCCTTGGGATTATGACTGGCAGTAATCATAACCCCTGAATCCTTCCCATAATAGGAGAGGGTGAAATATAGAAGGGGGGTAGGAACTATCCCTATGTCTATAACATTACATCCTGTGGAGAGGAGCCCATCCTCTATCTCTTCCCTTATCCTTTCAGAGGATAGCCTCACATCCCTTCCCACCACTACTTCCTTTACTCCTCTATTGATAAGATAAGTCCCAAACCCCTTCCCGATTTTTATGACCACCTCTGGGGTAAGGTCGGTATCAGCCTTACCCCTTATATCGTATTCTCTAAAGATAAAAGGATTCATTCTTCAATTTTATTCAAGAAAAATCTCTCGTCAACCTTTCTGAAGAATCGGGTCTCTTTATGAGATAGAACCCTACTTTTGCTTTGTAAATGGCTTAGCCATCTCTTTCTTTAAAAGCTCTCCTGTCTCTATATTGAAGGTGAGCTTCTCTCCATTGGCTAAGTATATGGTTAACTCTGGATAGCTGATACCACTATCCTGAATCTTTGCAGGTAGACTCTTCTTCCATCTGATTTTGCCCGTTAGACCATCCAGTGTTATGAGTTCTTTACCTCCCCTTAAGGCATAGAGGTTATGGCTCTCACAATATCCAGAGAACCCCTTTGGTCTTTTGATTTTCCATCTCACATTACCCTCAGGGTCAAAACCGAATATAAACTTTGAGGACCAGCTTATTATAACCTCCTCTTTATACCTGGCAATCTTGGATGTATCTATTGGAGTTTTTATCTCTCTTACAGGTCCTGACTTAAAATATCCATGACTCTCCCAACCCTCTGGTGGCTCTCCTATCCGTAGCTCACCTGTCTTTAAATTGAGCAGATAATCTCCCATATCAGTGCTTATCACATACAGGGTCTCGTTGTAGCCCACATATATGGAATCGTGATAGGGTATGGCTGTCTTCCATATCAAATTTCCATTGGTTAGATTATAAAGGGCATATTCTATACCCCTTCTCTCTTTGAGAGAAGAGCGGAGAATAACCATATCTTTCCTAATGCGGTCTATGCATCCTCTGCTTTTTACAGGTGTCTTCCATTTCAAGTCCCCATTCTCACCAAAGGCAAAGAGGTATTTAGAGGAGCAGGCAAAATAGGGTTCACCTTTAGTTATTCTACCAACCCCAAAGCCCATGGTTATAAAAGAGATTAATAGAAGGACCTCTCTCATTTTCACCCCTTTATATAATTAAAAGGCCTTTCTGAATTTGTCAACCCTGGAGAAAGTAAGGGTTGACAAAGAAACAGAATCGGATAAGATAGGCCGTGTCTAAAAAGAAGAGGAGGATATATAAACCTTCTCCCAGGATAAATATAGGATTTAAGAGAAAGAACTACCTTATCCTCCTTGGGGCTATTCTCTGTATAATCCTCGGTTTTGTAAGTCTGGCTCACGGAAGTATCACCTTAGCTCCTATCCTTTTAGTAGTTGGTTATGTAATTCTCCTTCCCCTTGCTATTCTCCTGAGATAGATGAGAAGATTACTTATGGGCAAAGAGGAGGTGCAACGCACCCTCCTGAGAATGGTCCACGAGATTTTGGAGAGGAATCATGGAGGTGAGGGGCTGGCTTTGATAGGGATAAAGAGGAGGGGAGATGCCCTGGCCAAAAGGTTCAAGAAGGAGATAGAAAGGATAGAAGGGAGGGAGGTCTATTTGGGTGCTATAGATATAACCCTTTATAGGGATGACCTCCAGCTCGTGGCTTCCTCCCCTATTGTCCGAGGTTCAGAGATAAATTTTGACCTTAATGGAAAGATAGTAGTTCTGGTAGATGATGTCCTCTATACAGGAAGAACCGTGAGGGCAGCTATCAGTGAGCTTTTAGATTATGGGAGGCCAAAGGCTATTCAACTGGCTGTACTCTTGGATAGAGGACATAGAGAACTTCCCATATGTGCAGACTATGTGGGGCTTAAGATATCTACCCATAGGGAGGATATTGTAGATATCCTTGTGGAAGAAGAGGATGGAGAGGATGGGATATATATAACAGAGAAGAGATAAATGGAGTGGAGGAGAAAAGACCTTTTGGGTTTAGAGGAGCTTAGAAGGGAAGAGATTCTTATTATTCTGAATCTGGCCAAGAGGTTTAAGGAGGTTCTGGAAAGGCCTATACCTGTTATCCCTGCCCTTAGAGGAAAGACTATTGTCAACCTCTTCTTTGAGCCCTCTACCCGCACTGTTACCTCTTTCTCCTTGGCTGCCAAGAGGCTCTCTGCAGATAGCGTGAGTCTCTCATCCTCCTTCTCAAGTGTATCAAAAGGAGAAACCCTTTTAGATACAGCCAGGAATATAGAGGCCATGAAGGTCGATGGAGTAGTGATAAGACATCCCTCACCAGGAGCCCCCCATTTCCTTGCCAAGAGGCTCCGTAGCTTTGTAGTAAATGCAGGGGATGGTGCCCATGAACACCCTACCCAGGGACTCTTAGATATCTTTACCCTAAAAGAGAGACTTGGGGATATAGAGAATTTAAGGGTCCTAATTGTAGGGGATATAGCCCATTCCAGGGTAGCAAGGTCAGACATTTTTGGACTCAAGAAATTGGGGTGTAAGGTGGGTGTGTGTGGTCCTCCCACCCTTATACCTGTAGAGGTGGAGAAGATGGGGGTGGAGGTCTACTATGATCTGGATAAGGCACTCAAGAACAGAGATGTGGTTATGGTCTTGAGGCTCCAGTTGGAGAGACAGAATAGGGAGCTTTTCCCCTCTATCAGGGAGTATAGGGAATTCTATGGTCTCACTGCCCAAAGACTCCAGAAGGTAGGGAGGGAGATGATTGTGATGCATCCAGGTCCCATAAATCGTGGAGTGGAGATTGAGCCTGAGGTAGCAGATGCACCCTATTCAATAATCCTGAATCAGGTGAAGAACGGTGTGGCTGTAAGAATGGCTGTCCTTTATCTCTTAGCAGGGGGAGAGGTTGAGACTGCTTCTTAAAGGAGGGATTATTGTAGACCCGGAAAAGGGGGAGAGGAGAGCAGATATCTATATAGAGGATGGGATAATAAAGAAGATAGGAGAGGTAGAAGGGGAAGGGGAGGTCTGGGAGCTGAAAGGGAAGTATATTCTTCCAGGGCTTTTGGACCTCCACACCCATCTCAGGGAACCAGGAAGAGAGGACGAGGAGACTATAGAGACAGGAACCTATGCAGCCCTTAGAGGGGGATTTACAGGGGTTCTCTGTATGCCCAATAC
>CAZWJY010000156.1:0-4480 GCA_964634335.1 uncultured bacterium | reverse complement strand
CCAAGACCACAGCTTGCAGACCTGAGAGATTCAGGCTCCTTAGAACAGGATGCAGACCTTGTCCTCCTCATATACAGGGATGAGTTCTATCACCCTGATACATCTGAGGCAAAGGGAAAGGCAGAGGTAAACATAGCCAAGCAACGGAATGGACCTATTGGCAAATTTGAACTCGCCTTTTTAAAAGAATATATGAGATTTGAGAACCTTACCTTAAGGGAGGAAGAGTGATTGGAAGGTTCGCCCTCTTTCTATTCAGACTCCTTCAAGGTCTCCCCTATATCTTTAAGAGAGGGAATCTTCTCCTACGAGAGATATATAACTTAGGTCTATTATCCCTGCCTATTGTAGGCTTCACCTCTGTCTTCTTAGGGCTTGTTGTAGCCCTCCAGACCTCTTATCAGATGGAACGGTGGCTCCCTGCCTATTATATTGGAGCCACAGCAGCAAGGACCATTATGATAGAACTTGCCCCTGTAGCCATATCCTTAGTAGTTGCAGGGAGAATAGGCTCCTTTATTGCTGCAGAGATAGGGACAATGAAGGTAACCGAACAATTGGATGCCCTAAAGACTCTTGCAGTAGACCCTATAAAGTATGTATGTCTGCCAAAGGTAGTAGCAGGAATAATTATCCTTCCAACATTGGTAATCATTGCTGAGGTAATATCCATTTTATGTTCAGGTATTGCAGCCAAAGTCCTCTTAGGTGTAGACTTCACAGTCTTCTCCTATGGGGTAAGGAGGTTCTTTTACCTCAGGGACCTTTTTGGCGGTCTACTGAAGACCGTTTTCTTTGGTCTTGCCATTACTCTGTCAGGGGTCTATTTTGGGATGGAGACAGGTCTTGGTGCAGAGGGTGTAGGAAGGTCTACAACCCTGGCAGTTGTTGTAGCTTCAGCCTTTGTCCTCATCTTTGACTTTTTCGTAGCCTTTATCGTATTCCGATGATTGAGGTTAAAGAGCTCTATAAGTCCTTTGATTCCCATCAGGTCTTAAGGGGTATATCCTTAAAGGTGAGAGATAAAGAGAGGATAGTCATCCTCGGGAGGTCGGGTTCAGGAAAGACAGTTCTCTTAAAATGTATCACCGGTCTACTTACCCCTGATAAAGGGAGGATAGTGATAGATGGGAGAGAGGTTATCCCTTCTAATGAGAAAGCGCTCTTTAAGATTCTTAGAAAGATAGGTTTTGTATTTCAGGGCAGCGCCCTCTTAGACTCCTTAACCGTAAGAGAAAATATCTCCTTAGGACCAAAAGAGCAGGGGATAAAAACCACAGATGATATTGTCTATAAAAACTTAGAGCTTGTGGGTCTTGAAAAGAGGGTAGCAGACCTATACCCTTCAGAATTATCTGGAGGGATGAAGAAGTTAGTAGCCATAGCAAGGGCAGTGGCTCTATCTCCAAAATACCTCTTCTATGATGAACCGACCAGTGGTTTAGACCCTGTTATGAGGGAGAGGATAATAGAACTCATCCTCTCCTTATCCCAGAAACTCTCAACCACTTCTATAATCGTTACTCATGATTTAGTCTTAGCTAAAAGGGTGGCAGAGAGGATCCTCTTTCTAAAAGGAGGGTCCCTCCTCTTGCCTGAAGATATAGAGAATATAGAGGAGTTTTATGAATGAGAAGAGGAAGTCCTTCTGGGCTGGATTGTTTCTTATCTTAGGTCTCGCACTCCTTATCCTTGGAATAGTCTGGGTAAAGGAGATAGGGGTGTTGAAGTCTACCCAGAAGGTTCTGGTGAGTTTCCCTGATGTAGGGGGTTTAAGAGTAGGAGACCCTGTGGATATTGCAGGTGTAAAAAAGGGGAGAGTGGCAAAGCTAAAACTTAGAGAACACGATGTCCTGGTTACCTTAGATATAGATAGGGATGTATTCCTTCCAGAAGATTCCAAGATAGTGATGAGGAATCTCTCTTTTCTCTCAGGAGAGAAGTATATAAAGATAGAACTGGGTAGGTCGAAAAATCCCTATAACCCTGAAAAACCCTTCCAGGGGAGTTACTATGATGAGTTTTCCATAGGTAACCTCACCGCTACCCTGCGCAGGGTCAATGAGGTAATCTCAAAGATAGATGTAGGGTCTGTGAGTGATACCTTGATAAAGAGGATTGATGAACTCTTTAAGTCCTCAAGAAAGAGTCTGAGAGTAATAGAGCATCGTGCAGGCGGTATAGATAGTCTCATTACCGCCCTTCAGAAGATAGCGGGTAATCTTGATACTCTTACCACTCAACTAAAGGAAGGAAAAGGGACTCTTGGTAGGCTTATAAGGGATGAGAAGGCTCTGAATGATATCCTTTCCACAAATGAAGAACTGAAGGCTCTTATCAAGGATATAAAGGAGAATCCCCAGAAATACTTTAAGATAAAGGTCTTCTAATGAAGAAGACCTCTTTTGTATGTAAGGTATGTGGATTTGAGACCCCTAAGTGGCTGGGCAGGTGTCCATCCTGTGGAACCTGGGGAAGCCTTGTAGAGAGAAAGGCAGAGGCTAAAGGGAGAAGGAGAGAAGAGAAGAAGAGGGCAGAGCTTTTGAAGGATGTAGTATCTGGAAAAGAGGAGAGGGAGACTACCGGAATATCTGAACTGGACAGGGTCTTAGGGGGTGGAATAGTCAAGGGCTCCTTAATTTTAATAGGTGGAGACCCTGGGATAGGTAAGTCTACCCTCACCCTTCAGATATCCGGAAACCTTGCCCATAAGGAGAAGAGGGTCCTCTATGTTACGGGTGAGGAGTCCTCATCCCAGGTAAAGTTGAGGGCAGAGAGGCTCTCTATATTGAGAGATAACCTATTCATCCTTCCTGAGACAGAACTGGAATCTATACTGGAGGAGGCAGAGAACCTATCACCCTCCTTTATGATTATAGACTCCATTCAGACCATCTATAAATCCTCTCTACCCAGCTCACCGGGAAGTGTAGGACAGGTGAAGGAGTGCACATCAGACCTTTTAAGATTCTCAAAAGAGAGAGGGGTCTCCATCCTTATCGTTGGTCATGTCACAAAGATAGGCGCTATTGCAGGTCCAAAGACCTTAGAGCATATGGTAGATACGGTTCTATACTTTGAGGGAGATAAGTTCCAGCAGTATAGAATCTTAAGGGCAGCAAAGAACAGATTCGGCTCTACAAATGAGGTAGGGATATTTGAGATGACAGATAGAGGACTTGTGGAAGTGGAGAACCCCTCTGAGTTCTTCCTCTCCTCTAAGAGGGAGACACCCGGCTCAGTGGCAGTGGCTACAGTAGAAGGGACAAGACCTCTCTTGGTAGAGATCCAATCACTCACCACACCAACAGTCTATTCCTTACCTCAGAGGCTTGCTACAGGCTTTGACTATAAAAGACTCTCTATGCTCTTATGTATCTTAGAGGAGAGAGGAAGGATAAGGGTATCCCACAGGGATGTCTATCTGAATGTTGTGGGAGGGTTATGGATTGAGGAACCAGCAGTAGATTTAGGAATTATTGCAGCTGTGGGTTCATCAGTCAAAAATATACCCATACCCCATGATATAGTGGTAGTAGGAGAGACAGGTCTCTCTGGAGAGATAAGACCTGTCTCTCAGATAGAGGCAAGAATAAAAGAAGCAGAGAGATTGGGATTTAAGAGGTTTCTCCTCCCAAAAGGGAGAAGGGGGAAGTTATCCTCATCTATGGAACTTATCGGTGTAGATTCCATAAAGGAAGCCCTCAGGATACTCTTAGGAGGCTAAAATGTTTTTTAAGAAGAGAGAGAAATTCTTTTTGAGTAAAGCTACCTTAAGGGATGGGAGAGTTCTGGGACTCTTTGAGTCTGGATTGCTTGAAGGGAAGATATATGTCCCCTTATTGGAGGGAGATTTGGAGAGAGAGAGGCATACTCTGGAAGGTTTAAAGAGGTGTAGAGGGGTGAGAGTAAAGGAGATAAAGGGACTGGATAAGAACCTCCTGGAAAGGGCAAGAAAGGAGAAGGGAAAGATTATAACTGTAGATGAGATAAAGAGGAGAGCTGATGTAGTAATAATCTCTCTTGATGACCTCTATGAGAGATTAAAACCCACCTGGTATGCAGGAACAGAGGTTATGGTAAGGGTATTGAGGAAGGGACAGAAACCAGACGAAGGTGTAGGATATCTCAAGGATGGGACAAAGGTGATAATAGAGGGGGGAGGAGAGTTTATAGGTCTAAATATAGAGATAGTGATTGAGGGGATGATAGATACACCAGCAGGCAGACTCGTCTTTGCCCACCCAAAGTATAAAAGGGTAGAATAATGACTATTCCATCCCCTGGGGTTTTATTATAACCTTTATAGACTCCCCGGCCTCGGCAACAAGCCTGAATCCAAGGGGAGCATCCTCAAGGGGGAGTTTATGAGTTATCATACTCTCAACCTCAACCCTTTTTGAGGCAATGAGCTCTATTGCCACTTCTATATCCTCTGGTGCAGCAGCATAGGTGGAGATGAGCCTTATCTGCTCCCTCC
>CAZWJY010000155.1:0-4488 GCA_964634335.1 uncultured bacterium | reverse complement strand
GTTGCTATTTTGAAGTTGCAACCACATTTGTATTGACAAAGGATTAATATCCCTTATAATCCCTTATGGCTATAATAGTAGATGGAAGGAATTTAACCGTAGAGAAGGTAGTCCGGGTAGCCCGAAATAATGAGAAGATTGAAATCGCACCTGAGGCTATGGAGAGAATTAAGAGATGCCGCGCTCTACTGGAAGAGAAGATTGAGAAGAGAGAGATTATGTATGGGGTGAATACAGGGATTGGTGAACTCTCAGAGGTAGTGCTCACAGATGAGCAGGTAAAGAGGTATCAAAAGTATCTAATCTACAGTCATGCGGCAGGTTATGGAGAACCCCTGCCTGTTGAGGTGGTCAGGGCTGCAATGCTCAGTAGAATCAATTGCCATTGCTGGGGACATTCGGGCTTGAGACCTGTAGTGGTAGAGACCCTTGTAAAGATGTTAAATAGAGGGGTTACACCTGTGGTGTGTGAGAAGGGCTCGGTAGGAGCCTCAGGAGACCTATCCCCAATGGCTCAGATGGCACTGGTTCTTATGGGTGAAGGGGAGGCTTTTTATAAGGGGGAGAGACTGCCTGGGAAACTGGCTATGGAGAGGGCAGGGATACCTACCATCATCTATGAGGCAAGGGATGGACTGGCTATCATAAATGGGTCAAATGTGATTCAGGGGATGGGGATATTAGAGCTTTACGATGCAGAGAGATGGCTCAGGACATCTGAAATCGCTGCAGCAATGACCCTTGAGGTCTTAAACGCAAATATGCAAGCCTATGATGAGAGGCTCCATAGAGTGAGAGGCTATCCTGGAGCAATCGAGTGTGCAGAGAATATAAGGAGGATAACAGAAGGGAGTGAACTTTTGAAACAGAAAGGGAAGAGGGTCCAGGATGCCTATAGTTTGCGTAGCACACCTCAGGTTGTTGGGGCAGCAAGGGATACATTCAAATTTACAAGAAAGATGCTGGAGACAGACCTGAATAGTGCCGCAGATAATCCCACCTTCTTTCCAGATGAAAAGCTGGTTATCACAGGAGCCAATTTTCAGAGCACACCCCTTGCCTTTGCATTAGAATTCTTAGGGATTGCTGTGACTACGGTTGCTGCTCTATCAGAGAGGAGATTGAATAGATTAATGAATCCCCACCTGAGTATGGGTTTGCCAGCATTTCTGACCAAGGGGGCTGGTATGTTCTCTGGATTGATGCTCTCCCAGTATACAGCAGGCTCCTTAGTATGTGAGAATAGGGTCCTATCCCATCCTGCTGCCACAGGCTCAATTCCAGCAGCGGCTGACCAGGAGGACTTCGTTGGTATGGGTATGACAACCGCTATCAAGACCCGCCAGATTATAGAGAATGCCTGGGCAGTAATAGCCATTGAACTTATGGCAGGGGCTCAAGCTATTGAGTTCAGAAGACCTATCAAGCCGAGTAAAGGGGTGCAGGCTGCCTATGAGGTGATAAGGAGATATGTAAAACCTCTTGAGGAGGATAGACCCCTATTTGATGATATTAATAAATTAACCGAGGTAGCTAAATCAGGAGAAATCTTAAAGGAGGTGGAGAGGGTTGTAGGAAAACTGAGATGAAGGATATTATAGTAAGAGTCTACTACCTCTCTTGAGTTGTAGCTTTAAAAGCTCCCTTACTTTATTGAAGAACTCTATAGCCTCAGGTTTTCTATAGTCTGGGTATGTCCATTCCAAGGGATGGAAACTCTTATTCTTATATATTAAGGTAACTTCAGCATATATCCCATTCCTTATATATATCCTGTGAGAGTAGTCCTTTTTTGTGGCAAGGATATATTTTGATAGGGTTAGAATACCAGGGTCTAAGTTTATTCTCCTCTTTCCATCCTTAAGAAATTGTCTCTCCAAATCATTGGTAAGCATCTTTAAATCCACCAACCTATCCTCTTCTACAATCCTCTCAAAGCTCTCCCATAATCTTAATAGTCCCTTACCAAACTCTTTCTCATAATAGTCTGTAAAATCAAAATTCATCATCTCACTCTTCAATTCTATCTCTCCCCACTCAGGTTTTAATAACTCCTCCACTTCTTTTAGAAGGGTGGGCTGATTAGTAATAATACCCAGGACTATCTTACCCCTTTTCAGGGAAGCCACTTTTGAAGAGTTCCTCAAGCTCTTCTCTTTTTGGGAGGTCATCCAAACTATTGAGCCCAAAGTATCTTAGGAATTCTTTTGAACTCACATACAAGAGGGGATGACCTGGTCTCTTTGCTCTCCCTTTTGTTCTTATCAGTCCTCTCTCTAAAAGGGTCATAAGTGGACCTGAGGAATCTACTCCTCTTATGGCTTCTATCTCAGGTTTGGTTATGGGCTGGTTATAGACAATAATGGCTAAAGTCTCTAAGGAGGCTGGAGAGAGGCGGCGACGTTTCTTATCCTCATCTAAAAGGGGCTGGAGCCATTTATTATACTGGGGAAGGGTATAGAGTTGATAACCACCTGCTACACTCTGAATCCTGAAGGTTCTGCCTGTTGCTTCATAGCTCTCATTAAGGGCAGTGATTGCCCTTAGAATCTCTTCCTTGGAGCTATTAGTAAATCTTGTAAGTTTGCCCAGGCTTAAGGGAGAGGAGGAGGCAAAGAGGAGGACCTCTACGATCTTTTCAATCACTCTTCTTTCTCTTCAATAGACTAAAGATACCCCTCCCTTTTTCAGGGAGAGAGGTCTTAAGAATTTGTGCTTGAGCCATCCTAAATATTACCTTTGCCACCTCAGATTTTGAAAGTCCACACCTCTCAGCAATATCACTTACTGATGACTTCCCATCTATCTGGGAGAGGATTTTCCACTCCTTAGGAGTAAACTTCATACTTTCATCTCCTTCAGGAGATACAAGAATCTTTGGGATAGCATCAAAGGAAGGGACTACTTTTCTAATCTCTTTCCATTCATCCATCTCTCTTGTCGCCTCTAAAATCATCTCCTGAAGAGGGAGGGAGTATTCCTCCTTTGGTGGTCTTACCCTGCTATCAAACCTGAATCTACCCTTCTGTAATTTTAGGATCTCTCTCACTGCTGCCTCTCCTTTCAATCCCCCATAGTCTGCAGAGATAATGTTCCTGTTCTTAAAATATAGAGAGCCCCGTTTTTTCCCAAAGACCTCAAGCCTCCCTTTCTGATTGGTCATAAGGAATAGTTGAAGAACCTGGAGAAGGGTCATATCCTCCAGTCCACCCTCAAGCCACATTACTCCTGAAATGCTCCCATTTTGGCAAACTTCTCTATCCGCTGAGAGACGAGCTCTTCTTTTGATAATCCTTCCAATTCCTTCAGGGATGAGAGGATAGAGGATTTCAATCTATCTGCTGCAACCTTTGGGTCTCTATGTGCACCTCCAAGGGGTTCGGGTATTATTTCATCAATCACCCCAAGTTCTAAAAGGTCTTGGGCAGTAAGTTTTAAAGCCTCTGCTGCCTGAGGTGCCTTGGTTGCATCTCTCCAGAGAATAGAGGCACATCCTTCAGGGGAGATTACAGAGTATATAGAATTCTCCATCATCAATACCTTGTTTCCCACAGCTATGGCAAGGGCTCCCCCTGACCCTCCCTCACCAATAATGACTACAATAATGGGAACCTCTAATAGAGACATCTCCTTAAGATTCCTTGCGATAGCCTCAGACTGTCCCCTCTCCTCAGCCCCTATCCCTGGATAGGCGCCGGGTGTATCTACAAGACTTATAATAGGTAGACCAAACTTATCTCCCAACTGCATAACCCTTAATGCCTTTCTATAACCTTCTGGATGGGGCATACCAAAGTTCCTTCTCAGTTTCTCTTTTGTATCCCTCCCTTTCTGCTGACCCACAATTACAACAGACCTTCCTTCTAATCTACCCAAGCCAGCAACAATAGCTTCATCGTCTCCGAAATTTCTATCGCCGTGAAGTTCTATAAAATCTGAGGTGATTAGATTAATGTAGTCCATGGTATAGGGTCTTTTTGGATGTCTGGCGAGTTGCACCCTCTGCCACCTTGTGAGGTTTGAGTATACTTTCTTCTTTAATTTCTCACACTGCTCTTTCAACCTTTCAAGTTCATCGTCAATGCCTTGAACCCCGGAGAGTTCTCTTATCTTCTCCTCTAATTCTACTATGGGTTTTTCAAAATCGAGCCAGACCCCATTCATCTAATATTGATTCTCAACCCTATATGGTGGGTAAGGTTTAGATTCCAGGGAGAGGGAAGACAGGAGTAGTCAAGGGATAGAATCCCCTTCCTTATCCCCAGACCGAGGGTGAGTCCATCAAGACCAAGGATATGATATCTACTAACATTCTCATATCTTCCCTCTTTTTCATTGTATCTCCTATGAGAATAGTCCTTTGAAATGACTCTGTGCCCTATCCTGAGAGAGAAACCTCTGAGGGATACCTCAAGACCTACCCCTGCTCTAATCTCTGCCGAGTAGAAGAGATAACCCAGGTCTACTCCAGCCTTAAAATTCCTTCCA
>CAZWJY010000154.1:0-4534 GCA_964634335.1 uncultured bacterium | reverse complement strand
TGTGACATAGACATTGCCTTCATTATCCACGGCTATGGAATAGGCTCCATCACTCCAGTCTCCTGGTCCATTGTAGCGGGCAACCCACTCTTCTGTCACTTGAGCAAGGAGAATGGCTGGTAGGGTGAATACCAGGAAAAGACTTGCTTTCTCCATTTTTACCTCCTCTCTAAAATACCCATTTTCATTACAGTCTATAAATTCTTAAGGCTTTGTCAATTTTCCTTTTGAGAGAGTCCTGAGAGGTTTCAATCTTGACATCTGTGAAATTATGATTAGGGTTTGGTATGGAGTTGAAGATATACGGTGACCCTGTCTTAAAAGAGAGGGCAGAACCTATATCAGATATTAATAGTGAAATAGAAGGGATAGTAAAGGAGATGTTCAGGGTTATGTATGGGGCAAAAGGGATTGGGCTTGCTGCTCCTCAGGTGGGAATATCTAAGCGCATCATTACTGTAGACCTTGGGAACTCTCCTATTGCCCTTATAAATCCGATAATCTTAGAAAGAGATAAGGAGAAAGAGAGAATGGAAGAGGGTTGCTTAAGCCTCCCAGGGATCGAAGTGGATGTGGAGAGACCTTATAGAGTCTTCGTTAAGGGGTTGACCTTAGAGGAGAAGGAGATGGAGGTAGAAGCAAAAGGACTCTTGGCAAGGGTGTTCCAGCATGAGATAGACCACCTGGATGGTATTTTAATTATTGATAAGGTGAGTTTTGTGAAGAGACAGTTCTTAATTAATAAATTGAAGAGACTTTTAAGGGAGAAGAGGGAGTATGAAACCCCTCCTATGGGTCCTCCTCTCTAATCTCTTTTCCCAGACTGTCCCTTTTTTAGAGGTAGAGAATATTGCTGTGAAGAAGGCATCCTCTCTTTATGGAATGGAAAGGATAGATTCTGTCCTTACCTACTATGATTTAAATGGTAGAATCTCTGCCTATGCCTTTGTCTTTGATAGCGCAACAGTGGTTGTCTCAGCGGATTCCTCTCAGGTTCCTATCCTTGAGTGCTTCAACTCCCTGCCACCCTACTATACAAACCTTAATAAAGCTAAGGAGAGGGCAGAGGAGATTTTAGGGAAGGGAGTGAAATTTGAGCGGATTATCTATATCGCTCCTTTGGAAGAATGGTTTGAGTTTTCTTTAAAGGGGAAGAGGATTCTGATAAACTCCTACTCCCTTAAAATGAGAGAACCCAAAAGGATTCAGGGATTGAATCGTAAACCCTCAGAAGAGTTAAGGGAGTCTATAAGGGATAAATGGGAGAGGGTTGGTAAGACCTCGTATATTAAAAAGGCTTATATAGAAGGGGTGCCTGCCCTTTTATGGAGTTATGGATGTTCTCCCACAGCATCGGCAATGATTATGTGGTATTGGGATATAAAGGGCTATGGGAGACTTGTGGACTACTTCTTTGACCGCTATGACTATGTAGTAGGGCGTAAGGTCTATAACCTCCCTAATGTCCAGCAGGAACTGGCAAGAGGTATGCAGACAGACTCTATGACAGGCTCTACAGCAGGTAAAGAGCCTGTGGTTAAGGGACATATCTATGTAGCCAATCATATAAATGACTACTCATTTCAATCCTTTGCCTCACCTTATGGAGATGAGACAAATGGTTGGGTATTTGACTGGATAAAGAGGGAGATAGATGCCGGTAGACCCTGCCACTGGGCAGTTTTTCATTACTTCCCTGACGACCCCTGGGTTGGACATTCCTTGTGCGCTATAGGATATGAGATAACCTCTGATACTATGATAATCGTCCATACAACCTGGGATACAGCTGTTCACTACTGGCCCCTATGGGTAATGATAGAGGGGACACCCTCCTATGATTGGGTGGTTACCCTTATCCCTGGTGGTGGAGATAATAATGACATAAGACTTCTCTCTCCTGAAGATGGAGAGTTAATCCCTGGTGGACTCCCTTATAGGATAAGATGGGAGAGTGAGGGAGGAGATATAGAGCGTATAGAACTGAAATATACCGAGGATGGGGAATTCTATCCTATAGCCTCTCTGTCTAATCAGAAGAGTTATGTGTGGAAGGTTATAGATGATAACCTCTCGCTAAGGATAAATATAATGGCTTATGATAAGAATGGGACAGCGAAGGCAGGGGATGGGATAAGGAGGAAGATAAGGGTAAAGAGGCTTTCTTATAGTGGGGTTGTTATACCATCTGGACACTGTCAGGTTCCGGGTGAAGCCTTAGATGTATATAAGGATAGAGGATTTGCCTATGTGACTTCTGGAAATTATGGCTTTTCCATAGTCGACATCTCTGACCCTACCCTCCCTTTCCTGACCGCCAATTATCCCTGCAGTGGTTATGCATATAAGGTTTATGTAGAATATCCTTATCTCTATTTAGCCAATGGAATAGGAGGGCTCAGGATATTTAATGTCTCTGACCCTTATCACCCAGAAGAGATAAGTCATCTGGATATGGGAGAGATGGTGAGGTGTGTAATAGTAAGGGATAGCCTTGCCTATTTGGGAGCAGATAAAGGGGTGTATATATTAAACATTTCAAATCCAGCAAAGCCTTCTATAACCGCAGAGTTAAAGTTGGAATCTCGGGTCTATGCCCTCTCTTTGAATAAAGACTCTCTCTACCTTGGATGTGGAGGGCAGAGGGTTATTATAGTAGATGTGGAGAACCCCTCTGCACCTGAGGTGATAGATTCTATTAAAACCCAAGGTCCTGTTATGGACTTGAGACTCTATGGAGGATGGCTATACATAGCTGAGGCTTCTAAGGGCGTGGAGATATGGAGTCCTGATACCTCAATCCTCTTAAATACCGAAGGGCAGGCAAAAAGGGTCTATCTATCCAATGATTACCTTTACATAGCAGATGGAGAGGAAGGTATGGGAGTGTTTGATATATCATCTCCCTTATCACCTGTAGAAAAGGGAAGAGTAAAGGGTTTTGATAGGGGAACAGGGGTATTTGCCAAAGGTCGCTGGGCTCTATTCACTGATGGAACAGATGGATTGTATATAATTGCTAATGAGGCTATAGGGGTAGAAGAGGTTAGAAGGGAACCTTCTAAATTATTCCTCTCTATATCTCCCAACCCCTCCAGTTCTATCACTACCATTGAATATTATAGCCCTGAGCCTGCGGTTCTATCCATATATGATGTGGCAGGCAGAACTCTATACAATTTTAATTGTCCTAAAGGAGATAATAAGCTTTTCTTAAATAGAGACAGGCTTCCCTCTGGTATCTATTTTGTGAGAATGGAGACAGGGAAATTGTCTTATACTAAGAAATTGATTTTAATTAAATAATGGAATGCCCCTGGTGCGGAAGTAAATCTTATAAAAGAGTTTTGGAGAATATCCCTGATATTCGGCATAGGAATGAGGGTCTTTTCAACTACTCTATGTGTAGAGAGTGTGGACTCATCTTCTTGGAGGAGAGGGAAGGGGTTATAAAAAATCTAAAAAAATTCTACTCCTCCCCATATTTCAGATATGACCCCTATGAGAGTAGGGATACAAGATTCTTTAGAATCTATTACCGCATCATAAGAGAGAGGTTTATACCCATAACAGAGGGTAAGGTTCTGGATGTTGGGTGTGGGGAGGGGACATTTTTAGCAGGTTTAAAGGATAAAGGCTTTGACTGTTATGGAGTGGAGATGGATAGGAAAGTAGCAGAGGAGACCTCTATGAAATATGGGATAAAGGTTTATCAGGGACTATTTGAGGAGGTAGAGATAGAGGATGGACCTTTTGACCTTATTACTATGTGGTGGTTTTTAGAACATGTGACAGACCTTAAAAGATGTATGAGAAAGGCAGAAGAGTCTTTGAGAGAGGGAGGCTATATCATAGGAGAGGTTCCGAATTTTCAATCCTTGGAAAGGAAAGTTTTTAAAAGATATTTCTATCTCTGGGACACACCCAGGCATCTCTATCTATTCACTCCTTCCTCTATAAGAGAAATCCTAAAGACTTCAGGATTTAGAGAGGTTAAAATCTATCATCGGTTCTTAGACCCTGGGTTCTTTTTTGAATCCTTTATAGAATTTCTTGAGGACAACCTCTTTAGAAGACCGAGGGTAGGGATGCGCCATTTAAAGAGGTTAATTCCCATAGGTCTTATCCCAGCCTTTGTGGCTGCCATTACAAACCAGGGTTCATCCATAATTTTTGTAGGGAAAAAGGGGTCAGGGCTACACTCTTGATGCATCCGCTTTTGGAAAGGATAGGATTAATGAAGACTTGCCTTCATAATAAAGGCTTGACAAATTCTAAAAATGGTTTATAATTTTAAAAGTATATAAACAGGCAGGTATTTATGACTAAAGAGGCAGAGATGATACCAGAATGGAAGGATATATGCATTGCAGGTATATACCAGTCAAGTGAAATGGCAGACTTGATGAGGTAGAAATAATGATAACATTGCAAGAAATAATACAGAGATACCGACAAGCAGAAAGAGATAGGACATTCCCTTTTTCTGAGTGGCAGAGAAAAGACATTTTTGAGAGATTGGTCAAAGATTTTC
>CAZWJY010000153.1:0-4604 GCA_964634335.1 uncultured bacterium | reverse complement strand
CTGTAGCTCAAATCCGAAGGATAGAGCGAGGAAGCGGAGCGCCTGTAGCTCAAATCCGAAGGATAGAGCGAGGAAGCGAAGCGCCTGTAGCTCAACTGGAGAGAGCGGCGGGCTTCGAACCCGTAGGCTGGAGGTTCGAATCCTCTCAGGCGCGTGATGCCTTTCGAGGATTCGTGCGAAGTATCGATTGCGAATCCTCTCAGGCGCGTGAGGCCTTTCAGGCCCAATGCCCCGCTAGCTCAACTTGGCAGAGCAACGGATTCTTAATCCGTGGGTTAGAGGTTCAAGTCCTCTGCGGGGTATCCACCCTTGAGGACTTGCCGAGGTATCGGAAACAAGTCCTCTGCGGGGTATCCACCCTTGAAGACTAAATAAGGAGGAGAAATGAATCAAGAGACCGTGTCAACTCCTTCACCAGAGGAGTTGGAGAATAGGTTCAGAGGTATGGTAGACATCGTCTACCTCTCTTATGCAGTGTGGCTCTATGTAGCCTCAATCCTCTACCCTCTATTCGGAATAATTATGGGTGTAATCCTGATATATGCCAGTATCCATCCCCAGGCAAAAAGAGTTGGTAGGATATGCCTCATCTTAGGAATCATTAATATCATCGTTATGGTTGTCCTCCTCATCATATTCGGCTTAGCCCTCGGTGGTTTCTTTACCGGTGCAAGAGGTAGTTACTATTGATTAGAGAAGAGAAGGGGAGGGAGGTCTCCTCCCTCCCCAGAGGTATAAGAATGACCTTTTTATTACTCTTCTATAGCTACGCTATCTCTAACCCCTACTGGGTATTCTTCACTGATAAGGGGATAAGCCCCTCTTCTTATGAGTCTATTAAAGGAGATATCTCACTCCCTATAACTTCCAAAGCCTTGCTCAGGAGAGAGCGTGCCCTTGGTAGATATTTTGACTTTTATGACCTTCCTCCATACCAGAGATATCTTGATTGCCTGGTTAACCTTGGTGCTCAAATTCGCACCCGCTCTTCCTGGCTCAACGGAGTGAGTATAACCGCTGACTCCTCTATTATCCAAGAGATTGAAAGACTCCCCTTTGTTAAAGAGGTTAGACCCGTGCCTACATATAGATTGAGGGAGTTGAAAATCCCACAACCCAAGAGGTTGATGAGGATAGAGAAGAGAGGAGAGGATAAGTATAGAGATTTCTACGGTCCTTCCTACCCTCAGGTGGCAATGCTTAATGTGCCAAAGGTCTATTTTAGGGGTTATACAGGCTCAGGAGTGACTATAGGACTCCTGGATACAGGGTTTAGAAAGGAACACCCTGCCCTCTTGAAGATAAATATATTGAAGGAGCATGACTTTTTGGGAGGGGATGACTTCTATCTCGATGGTTCTCCTATTCTATCCAATATCTCCCTCTCAAAGGACCCCCTCCTTTTTGAAGATAGTATCCTCCACCTCTTCTATGTAGCAGATACCTTTTTTAGTGGTGATGTAAAGAGATGGCTCTTCTGGGTAAATTCCAGTAACTGGACTAAGCCCATCCCTCTCTCCTCTGGTCATTCTGCATCAAATCCTACAGTCTGTAAGGTCTCTGATGGCTTGTGTATCGCCTGGGATGATTGCCCTGTGGATGAAAAGATTCATAATATAAACTTCTCCTATTTAAAAGATACAACCATTCAGAATCTTGGTGAGGGAAGGTCTCCTTCTATCTCTTCTAAAAATGATACCCTCTATCTCTCCTACATCTTCCAGAATACCTCAGTTGTATTCCAGAAGGGAGAGAAAGTCTCAGATAGCATAAAATGGGAAGAGAAGATAATAATAGCCTCTCTACCTGAAAGGGTCTTCTCCCTCAAGATATTGCCCCTTTCCACAGAGATAGATGTATTCTTTTGTGGTCTATACTCAGGTAAGATATACAGAGCCACTTCTGTAGATGGGGAGAATTTCTCCTCCTCAGTAATAGTAGATACCCTGGCTGGAGAACTTGAGGTAAAAGGAGAAGGAGATAATCTATACCTTGTGTATAAGGACTATTCTCTCTTCCCCTATACCTCCCTTGCTTATCTCCATTCTGAGGATAAAGGGAAGACCTGGAAGGAAAAGAGGATAATCTCAGAGAAGAATCTATTGAGTATAGGTAGATTCTCCTTTGCTATGAAAGGGGATACGCTTTTAGTCGCTTATGAAACTGGAGGAAGAATCTTTATAACCGAGTCAAAAGATGGAGGCAGGAGCTGGACTACTCCGGAACCCAAATCTGAAGAGTTTACCTACTCACCCCAAATCCTTCCCTCTCATATCTTCTGGGTAAAGAGAGGGGATGATAATACAGATTATGAGGAAGGAGAGGACTATCCAGGACAATTCTCTCATGGAACAAAGATGCTCTCTCTAATCGGTGGCTGTGATGAAGGGGATGTGGTGGGTGTAGCACCTGGTGCTGATTTCATCCTTGCAAAGACAGAGAAGTATATCCCTACCCTTCCTGAACCCTATTATGAGTTCTCTGTAGAAGAGGATACCTGGATTGAAGGGCTTGAGTGGTTAGAAGCGTCAGGCGCAGATATTGTCTCCAGCTCCTTAGGATATTCTCACTGGTATGATTATAAAGATATGAATGGTAAAACCTCTCCAGCCTCTATCGCTGCTTCCTTGGCTGCAAAGAGAGGTCTCGTGATTGTGAATGCCATAGGGAATCAAAAGGGTCCTCCAACCCCTTATATCGTAGCCCCTGCTGATGCCGAGGGAGTGATTTCAGTAGGAGGAGTGGAGATAGATACCTTCTGGGAACCCGGCAACCCCTTCCCTGACTCTATGTGGTGGTGGGATAAGACATATAACCAGGGGAGTGGATTCGGTCCTACCCCTGATAAGAGAATGAAACCCGAGCTCGTTGCCCCTGCAAATTATGTCTATGCAGCCAACCCTGTCTTTGTAGATAACCCTGACTCTTTAAAGAGTATCTATATAGCAGGAACATCCTGTGCCACAGCCCTTGTAGCAGGAGCCTGTGCCTTATTATTACAGGCTCACCCTGACTGGGATGCAGAGACTTTAAAAAAGGCTCTATTTTCTACAGCCAGCAATTATAAGAATCCCAACGATTCCTTAGGCTACGGAGTCCCGAATGTAGACTCTGCCTTTAAATATACCCCTCCGCCTCCTCCCCTCTTTAGTGGTGATGGGCTTGATGACCCTTTCCCTAACCCCTTTATCTTAAGTAGATATGATACCCTATATATCCCTTTCCATCTTCTACATAGAACCTGGGTAGAACTTAAGATATTCTCTTTGGATGGCAAACTCCTTCAGGAATGGGAGAGGGATTTCTCTCCTCCAGGAGAGTATAAGGATAAGAACCAGAACTCTCTAAGGGCTACCTTTGTCTGGGATGGAAGGACAAAAGAGGGGAAGGAGGTAGCATCCGGGATATATCTATTGGTTTTGAAGACAGGAGAGGGTAGAGATATAAAGAAGGTAGCAGTTATAAGATGACCCAGCTATTGCAGTCCTGGGGTTATAGACAGAACTTGACAGAATTCTATTAACCCTTATAATAAGATGAGATTCCTCGGTAGCTCAACGGTAGAGCGGCGGGCTGTTAACCCGAAGGTTGCAGGTTCGAATCCTGCCCGAGGAGTCAGGATTCGTGCGAAGTATCGATTGCGAATCCTGCCCGAGGAGGTAAGGGGAGATATAAAGATGGGTCATTTACGCACAGATATAGTAGTTAAAGGGAATAAAACTGCGGTGAGGTTGAAGTCCGTATTAATCAATACAGGTGCTACTTATACAGTCCTACCAGAGAGGATTTTAAAAGAGATAGGTGCCTGGGGTCCTATGCGAGAGTTGGAAGTGGAGTTAGGGAATGGTAAAAGGGTTAAGGCTAAGGCTTATGGAGTAGTAATAGGGATTAAGGATACTGAAGCACCTTCAATATGTATAGGCTTTGAGGGAGGTAAAACTGTTATCGGTATAGAAACCCTTGAGTCCATAGGGCTGAAATTGAACCCCACAACAGGTAAGTTAGAATTTACAAGACCAAAAGGGATGGCTTATTTTTATAGCGGGTAATATGTTCTATTCGGTAATGTCCTCTTGTTCCTGTAAAACTTAGTGTCTAATGAGCCAGATGGTGCTTTTGGGTAAAAAGGGGTTAGTCATAAGAAAAGTATTGCCGAGTCTTCGTCTTAGCTATGGAGTGCTTAAACTACTTGAAACTTCCTAAGACTTATTGGAAGAGGATTTGGACCACAAATCTCCTGGAGCGTCTTTTCAGAGAAGGGAAACGCCGAAGTGCGCAGCATAGGTGGAGCAAAATGGCACCAACTAAGGCAATAGGTAGATTTCTTAGGGAGAATGCTTACCTTAATTTAGTCTATGCTACTCTCATTACTGCCTCTCAGAGATGGCTTGAAAGGAGAAATAGGATGGAGATACCCCCTTGACAAAAGGCGGGAAGGTCTTTATAATAGAGGTATGAAGGGCTCAGGTACTTTTACAGGAAATCTGGGAGATAACTCTTTTTACGGACAACTCCGAATGGAGGAAAACGATGACTGAAGAAATAATGACTATTGAAGAATATGCGAAATACCTTAAAACAGGCGAGTCAACTATATATAGACT
>CAZWJY010000152.1:0-4623 GCA_964634335.1 uncultured bacterium | reverse complement strand
AAAGGATTGAGATATTTGGCTCTTATGCGAGGGGAGACAAAGCTGGGGAGTGATTTAGATATGATTGCAGAATTTGAAGAAAGAAAAAGTCTGCTTGAACTTGTAGGAATAGAATAGGAATTAGAAGATAATTTAGGAATAAAGATAGACTTACTTACAGAAGAGTTTAGAAATAAACATTCGGAAATTACAAGAAATTTTGGAGAAGGAGGAAAAGAAAGGAATGGGATTCAGAATGCTCAAATAAAACTCTTGACAGACGATAAAATTTTATTATAATCCTTTTATGGAGAATAAGGAGGTGATTTTATGAATTTTCTTGAGCAGCTCGTTGCAGAATGGTATGCGTACAAAGGCTATTTTGTACGCACTAACATTAAGTTTGGTAAGAGGATACGTGGTGGGTATGAGGGTGAGATGGATGTTGTGGCTTTTGACCCTAAGGAAAAGGGTTATTCCTGAAAGGTACCCCCTTCTGCGAGCGATTCAATATGGCATTTGGTTTAGGAGTAGTAAGGGTGAGTGTTAAAGTTCGGAGGCCGTTTAATAGTGGAAGTCTGTTGAAAAATTGACAATGAAAGTAAGATTTTTCTCCTACCTTCTTCTCTAAAAAGCTATTATTCCCACTATGCCATATTTAAAACTACTGCCATACAGTTGTCAGTATATACAGCTGGTAACTGAGAACTGGTCACTGAATTTCCCCACTGACAGATAGTTGTCAGTATCCTTTTTATAATATAGGCAAAAAGGAGGTAAAATGATACTTGAGAAGATTTTGAGATTTGTGTCTAAGAAGAAACACCAAAAGAGAGTGGTCCCTCTTAAGGATTTGCTAAAAGAAGAGGAGCCTTATGCGACTCAAGAGGAGCTCATATCAGAATGGCTTGAGTATTTCAGGGAAATAAAAGAAAAGAGTAAAGGAAGAGCACTGGCTATGAAGAGGAGAATATGGGCTAAGATGGAAAATACAAAGGCAAGTGAAGATTTCCCCTTCTTGAGATTTATCCGTAGGCATAAACTCTCAAAGGATGAGATAGAGGTAATCCTCTACCTGGTTTATCTGGGGGTAGATAACCCTTACTCCCCTAACCCCTTTGAAGAGAGGAACCTTCTCTGGATTTTTGGGAAGATATGCCCCAATTCTAAAAGGAGGGTGGAGAAGGCTTGGTCTATCATAAGGAGCAGGAAACTTTTTAAGCTCAAGATTCTTGACTTAACCGAGATAGAGGAGATTCCTTCAATCTTTGCCCCTGTCAGTCTCTCTCCCACTGCTTGGAATATTCTCTTACCCAAAATCCATAGATTTAAACCTAAGCAGAGGAAGAGAATAAAAGAGCTTCGCCATTTCTATGTGGTAAATCCATCAAAAGGGCTATCCAGTGTAGTCCTGTCCCCTGAGAATAGAGAGAAGATAAAGATGGCTATCTCTCAACTTAAAAATTCTGAACTCTTCTATAAGAAGTGGGGGTTTGATAGAATCTTAGAAAAAGGGAAGGGGATGGTTATGCTCTTCTATGGACCACCTGGGACAGGGAAGACCCTTACTGCTGAGGCTATAGCTAAGGAATTGAGGAAGAGTCTCTATGTAGTGAATGTGTCAGGAATCCTGAGTATGTGGTATGGAGGGACTGAGAAGAATATAGCATCCGCTTTTAAAATAGCACGCAAGAAAAATCCTATCTTACTCTTTGATGAGGCAGACTCCTTGCTTCAGAGAAGGTCATCTGACCCAGATTTAAACTATCAGAATAGAAAGGTGAATACCCTGCTTCAACAGATTGAAGAGTATGAAGGGGTTCTCATCCTTACTACAAATGTGTGGGGGATATTGGACCCTGCCCTTGAGAGAAGGATAGCTATAAAACTGAAGTTTGATAAGCCTGATAAGGAGATGAGAAAGAGGATATGGGAGAAACTTATCCCTAAATCCCTGCCTTTAGCTTCAGATGTGGATATCGATTTGCTGGCAGAGAGGTTTGAGCTTGCAGGTGGAGAGATAAAGAATGTTATTCTCAATGCAGCAAGGAGAGCCCTTATAAGGAGAAAGAAGATAGTTACCCTAAAGGATTTTGAACAGGCAGCAGAGAGTGAGAAGATAAAAGAGGATAAGCCCTCAAAAGTAGGGTTTTAAGCCAACCTCCTCTTCCTCAACCCTTCACATCACTACCATCTTCTCTGTAGCCTGGATATTTTTGGTATGCAACCTCACAAAGTAGACTCCGGATGGAAGCACTCGACTTTCCCAGATGACTGTGTGCCATCCTTGATTCTTGTAAGAGTCCAGAAGTCTATCTATTAGTCTTCCACTTAAGTCATACACCTCTATCCTTACCCATCCTGGAGACTTCAGGAAGTATTTTATAGATACTTCCTTTTTCATAGGGTTTGGATTTACTAAGAGTATAGAGGAATGGGGAAGGATCTCAATTTCTTCCACACCTGTGTAATCGCTATTTTTTGCTCTATAGTGATGGGGCGATGGGATGGTGAAATCCTGGGATATATCTAAAAAGCTTCCGAGCCATACAGGTAAATCAGGGGGGTCTGTCTTAAGCATCTCCTGCCATTCCTCATCGGTTAATCTATGGGAGAAGGGCTGGGCAAACTCAAAATAGAGAAAAGTTGCGCCCTTTGTGAGTATAAGCTCTCCCCCAATATCTACAATCACATAGAGGCATAGAGGATAACCTGTCCCTTCTTCTAAGCAGGTGTTAGTAAATATTGGGTCTGTATGGACATCAGCAATAACCGGAAGCTGGTCTTCAGAGTGGGAAGGAAAACCCGAAGTTCCCCTATACTCCTCATCAAAGTTCACCAGAGATTGAAGGAACTGCCCGATGTAAGTAATAAACTTATACTCGCTATCAGAGAGTTTCTGATTCTCCAGTTCCTTCTCAGCCATCTCCTTAAGTTTTAGCTGTAAGGACTCAAAGGCTTTAAACCTCTTTTTAAAATCGGATGATAGAAGACCAAGATTATCCAAGCCTTCTCTCATATATCTTCCCAAGGAGGCGAGTCTTGCAAATAGCCAGGGGTTAGGCTCCACATAACCGTATTTCTTATAATCAGGAGATATGCCGCAGGTATAACTCTGCTTTGCATAAAGTATAGTATCGTGACGCAACTCTGTCCAGGAGCCCAAAGCCTCATCAAGCTCTTTATCCAGCCAGGCTTGATGCCGCATAAAGAAGGGGAAACCCTCTCCCTTCTCAAACAATAGAGGCATAAGGCAATATAGCCAGTTATAGTATAAGTTTTCTGCCCAGGTGGCATCAGGTAAGGCAGCGAACTCTCTCTTGAGACTCTCAAGTTTTTCTTTATAACCTGCATACCTTGTCTCATTATAGACCTTGTCAAGAATCTCATAAGCCCTATCTGAACCAAGGACTGCCATCACATCAAGCCCTTTGGGAAGAGCCCTTGCACCGGGTATCCTATCACAAGTTAACTCTGTAAAGATATATGAATCCGGGATAAACCTCTGTCCCATAAACCGAAATCCTTTTGGAGTGGGTGTCCATATCTTTGGGTCAGGAAGCTCTCTTGCCTTTTGGAGAAAGAGATTTAAAAGGGAATCGTCTCCAAATACCTCTATGGATAGAGAGGAGAAGTCATCTCCGTATACTTCCTTAGCAATCCTTGTATATTGGTATAGGTTTATATCATCAGTCCTTCCTACAAAGAATACGGTGGGAAGATATACTCTTTCCCATACAGTTAAAGCAGGTTCTCCATTGATAGAGGTATTGTTCATAAGCTGAGTTATAAGGATAGCCATCCTGGTGAGCCTCTCTATTAAAGTATCGGGTAGTAAAGTATCGGGTTGTTCATTTTCTATGATAAAGGTCATCCTACCATACCACATCATCGCCAAGAAGTACCTCCTTAGCTCCTCAGACTTTGTATAGTGCCCCCTTGGTAAATATTGAGAATAGTCCTCTCTGTATCCAAAGATAGGAGAGGGAGAGAAACCCTGGTGCCACTCTATAAGTTCAATCTCATCCTCTACAAGGTTTGTAACATAGTAAGGTGGAGAGAAGGTAGGGTCTAAAAGCTCCTTTGCCACACAGAAATAAGCAACATTACACCTTGCCGCCTCCTTCACCTTCTCATCTTTTGCACTCTCATACTCCTCCTCACTTTTAAGGATTAGTATATCTGTGAGGTTCTCAATATCTTTCATAAACCTTTCCATTTCACAGGTAACAAGGACCTTATCGTATAACAGATGAAATGTGTGAAGCATCGCATCGCCTGTAATAAATATAGGAATCTCCTTCTCTTTACACTCATTGTAGATATCATACATCTCCATATAAGATGAGGGAGAAGCCACGAAGCCATTCTCAAATAGCAGGGACTCCTCTTTTGGAGAGAAAGAGAACTCCCCAAAATTTACCACATTAGTAAACCCTGGTTGAATGGTATAGAGAGAACAGGATGGGGTTACCTCTACCAGATAAGGGTGATAGGTTCCAAACTCTGTCTTTATATCCTCAGTGATATCAGCAATCATTGGAGGGGAGAACCCTCCTATAGAAGACCCTATCAGCAAAACCCATAGCATACCCATAACCACCTCCTTTTAAGAAATTACCATATGCTTTATCTCTTGTCAAG
>CAZWJY010000151.1:0-4673 GCA_964634335.1 uncultured bacterium | reverse complement strand
AGAAGCAAAGGAAAGGAGGTCAGACTCGTCCTCAAACCCCATACTCTTGAGAGAGTTTTAACCACAGAAGATTTAGAAAGGGAGGCAGAATGGGTGAATGGAGAGCTTATAGGGTCGCTCTTTGAAATAGAGGAGATATGAAGTATATAGACGAGTTCAGGGATGGGAGACTCTGTGAAAGTTTAGCACGAGAGATTTTTAGAATAGCTGGTAAAGAGGAGATAACCCTTATGGAAGTATGTGGAACCCATACAATGGCTATTGCAAGGTATGGAATTAGGAACCTCCTTCCTCCAAATATCAGACTCCTCTCAGGTCCTGGGTGCCCTGTATGCGTGACCCCAAACTCTGATATTGATAGGGCTATCAGTTATTCTAAAAAAGAAAACACCATCATTGCTACTTTTGGAGATATGATGAAGGTTCCCGGTTCCTCTTCTTCTCTATCTAAGGAGAAATCCCTTGGAAGAGATGTGAGGGTCGTATATTCTACTACTGATGCGGTCAGGTTGGCTATACAGAACCCTACAAAGAGGGTAATCTTCCTTGGAGTCGGTTTTGAGACAACAGCACCCACAGTTGCAGCTTCTATAAGAGATGCAAAGGAGAGGGGCTTAAGAAACTATTATGTTTTAAGTGCACATAAGCTCATACCCCCTGCACTCAAAGCCCTCCTGGATGATAAAGAGGTAAAAATAGATGGTTTCATTCTCCCCGGACATGTCTCCACAATTACAGGAACAGAGGTATATGAGTTTATTCCTAAGGACTATGGAGTAGGCTGTGTCGTAGCTGGTTTCGAACCCCTTGATATACTCCAAACGATTCTAATGCTCATAAAGCAGATAAGAAATAGAGACCCAAAAGTGGAGAATCAATACACAAGGTCTGTAAAGAAAGAAGGAAATCTTAAAGCAAAGATGTTAATAGAAGAAGTGTTCCAGCCCTGTGATGCAGAATGGAGAGGGCTGGGGAATATTCCAAAAAGCGGTCTTGGGATGAGAGAAGAATATGCAGATTTTGATGCAGAGAGAAAAATCTCTGTGGAGGTAGAGGAGACGAAAGAGCATCCAGGATGCATATGTGGGGAGGTATTAAGAGGGAGAAATATCCCTCTCGATTGCAGTCTTTTTGGGAAAGGATGCACACCAGAAAATCCTGTTGGTCCTTGTATGGTCTCCTCTGAGGGGACCTGCGCAGCGTATTACAGATACAGGATGCAAAATGGAGGATAAGCTTTCCTTAGCTCATGGAAGTGGAGGGAAGTTGATGCATAGTTTGATAAAAACCCTTTTCGTTGAAAAATTCAATAACCCTCCCCTCTCTAAACTTACAGATTCTGCTGTTCTAAAAATTGATGATAGGCTGTTAGCCTTTACTACTGATACCTATGTAGTTAAGCCCCTCTTCTTTCCGGGTGGTGACATTGGTAAGCTTGCAGTCTCTGGGACAGTAAATGACCTATCTGTAATGGGTGCAGAGCCTATCTGTATCTCCTGTGGTCTTGTAATCGAGGAAGGGCTCGATTATAGAATCCTTGAGAGGATAATAGATTCAATGGAAAGGACAGCAGAGAGTGCTAAGGTTAAAGTGGTAACAGGCGACACAAAAGTCGTGGAAAAGGGCAAAGGGGATGGACTATTCATAAATACCTCAGGGATAGGGATAATCAGGAAATCCATCTCTATGGATGATATAAAACCCGGTGATAAGATTATCATCAATGGTCCAGTAGGAGAACATGGGATAGCTGTGCTCTTAGCAAGGGGAGAGTTGGGTCTTGAGTCAGAGGTTAAGAGCGACTGCGCACCCTTAAATGGACTCATCTCAGAGGTATTGAAAGTTACAGATAATATAAAATTTATGCGAGACCCAACAAGAGGAGGACTGGGCACAGTCCTGAATGAAATCGTAGAGGGAAAGGGGTTTGGGATAATGTTGGAAGAGGATAGAATACCCCTAAGCAATCCAGTAAAGGGTGCATGTGAACTTTTAGGGCTTGACCCCCTTTATATAGCAAATGAAGGGAAAGTAGTTATTGTGGCAACACCTGAGGATGTTCAGAAGATATTAGAAGTAATGAGGCATCATCCCCTTGGAAAGGATGCGGAAATCATAGGTGAGATAGTCTCTGAACCGAAAGGAAAAGTAGGTATGAAGACCAAATCCAAAGGAACAAGGATTGTAGATATGCTTGTAGGTGAACAACTCCCAAGGATATGCTGAAATGCATGAACTGACGATTGCCACAAATATCAGAAAGGTTGTTGAAGAGAGTTTGAAAGATAAGAGAGTGAAGGTTCGTAAGATTAGATTACAAGTGGGTAAATTGACTGCGGTGGTTCCTGACTCTTTGAGATTCTGCTTTCAGTTTGTTATAGAGGGCACACCTGTAGAAGGGGCAGAACTGGAGATCCAGGAGATTCCTGTCAAGGGTAGGTGTAAAAGTTGTGGCTCGAGCTTTACCATTGAGGAACCCATTTTCCTCTGTCCTCTCTGTGGTTCTAATCAGATTGAACTCTTATCAGGAAGAGAACTTATGGTAGAATCTATAGAGGTAGAGGAGGAATAGATGGAGATAAAGGTCTTAAAAAAGGTTCTTGCAGCCAATGAGGTCGTGGCAAAGACAAACAGGGAACTCTTTGAAAAAGAGAAGGTCTTTGTGGTCAATCTGATGAGCTCCCCTGGGTCAGGCAAGACATCAATAATAGAAAGAAGCATAAAATCTCTTCAAGGTAAACTCCGGACAGGTGTGATAGCAGGGGATATATCCTCAACCATTGATGCTGATAGACTCTCTCGACTGAACATCCCCATTGTCCAGATAAATACAGAGCCCTTTGGTGGCGATTGCCATCTTGAGGCGAGCTGGGTGAGGGATGCAGCCCTATCCTTAAATTTGAAAGAGATAGACCTCCTCTTTATAGAGAATGTGGGAAATCTTGTATGTCCTGCAGAGTTTGATACAGGTGCACACAAGAATGTAGTAGTGGTGAGCCTTCCAGAGGGTGAGGATAAGCCGATAAAGTATCCCCTGATGTTCAGGATATCCCAGGTGATGCTGGTAAATAAGATAGACCTCAGGGGTGTCCTCAATATAGATACAGATACCCTGCTCAAGAACGCCAGGATGGTAAATCCAGATTTAGAGATCTTCCAGGTTTCTGCTCTCACAGGAGCGGGCTTTGATGAATGGATAGATTGGCTTCTAAGAGAAGGGACAGCCCTTGACATCTATAATTTTTTAGATAAGATATAGAGATGGGACCAATTGAGGTTCTGATGCTATGAAAGGAGGTTAAATTATGATAGATGTATCAAAACTTGACCCCAAATTCAAGTTTGAGGTTATGAAAGAACCTGGGGGAGAGAATCTTACAAGGTGTTTTGCCTGTGGAACCTGTTCTGCATCCTGTCCTGTAAGGGCTGTGGATGAGAGGTATAACCCGAGAAGAATCATAAGGATGGTTCTCTTAGGGATGAAGAAAGAAGTTCTCTCCAGCGATTTTGTCTGGCTCTGCTCTGCCTGTTATGCCTGTTATGAGAGATGTCCACAGGATGTGAGGATAACAGACCTTATGACTGCATTAAAGAATATAGCTGTAAAGGAAGGATATGTCCATCCATCCTATCCAGCCCAGATAACCGCTCTTAATAATTTCGGAGGACTGTATGAAATAGATGAGTTTACAAATAAGAAGAGGACAAAACTCGGTCTCCCCTCTATAGCCCAGGAAGCAGAGCCTACAAGAAAGATACTATCTCTGACAGGGCTTGATAAGTATGTAGAAAAGGGATAAGGAGGAAGAGATGAAATATTCACTATTTCTTGGATGCACCATCCCTGTGAGGGGACAGAACTATGAGCTTTCTGTAAGAAAGGTATCCCAGGCTTTAGGCATAGAAATTGTGGATAACTTTAAATACGGATGCTGTGGATTTCCTCTGAGAGCAGTAGACCAAGGGGCGACTACTCTCTTTGCTGCTTATAATCTGGCTCTTGCAGAGGCTGAGGGTCTTAATATGATGACTCTGTGCTCTGCTTGCACAGGTGTACTCACTGAGACAAACCATAGGTTGAAAGAGGACGAGGCTTTGAGGACTGAGGTGAATAAGAAACTCTCAGAGTTAGGTTTGGAGTATAAAGGGAAGATAGATGTGAGACACTTTGCCAGGATTCTTTATGAAGACTATGGGATAGATAAGATAAGAGAAAAGATAAAGAAGGAGCTTAAGGGTTTCAAATTTGCTCCCCATTATGGATGCCACTACCTCAAACCCTCTGAGGCTTTTAATAAGTTTGACGACCCTGAAAATCCGAGGAGTCTGGATGAACTGATAAGGGTGACAGGTGCAGAGTCTATCTTCTATGAGGATAAGCTCTCCTGTTGTGGAGGTGCCCTCTTAGGTATAAATGAAGAGACATCTCTGTTGATAGCAAAGGAGAAGCTCGACCATATAAAGAAAGAGGGTGCTCAGGCTCTAATTCTTATCTGTCCATTCTGTGATGTGATGTATGAACAGAACCAGAAGAAGATGGAGAAGAAGTATGAGACCCAGTATGGACTACCCATCCTGTACTATCCCCAGATTCTTGGGCTTGCCTTAGGGTTTACTCCGGAGGAGCTTGGCTTCAATATAAACAGGATAAAACCAAAGGAGTTGTTAGAGGC
>CAZWJY010000150.1:0-4718 GCA_964634335.1 uncultured bacterium | reverse complement strand
ACCACCTAAATTGAGAATCCTTTTAAAAATGGATTTATAAGAGTAGAAATTTTTTAATACCCACCCTGTCCCTTCATAGAGTTCCTCTGCAGACATTCTCTTTGGTCTAAATACTACATGGTCTATATCATATTTCGCCCAATCTCTATCCGATATGCGATTTTCCTCACTCAATTTTTTATAGAGCCTTGTCCCTGGAAAGGGTGTAAGGATACCAAATTGTGCGAAGTCTATCCTTGCCTTGTTTACAAATTCTAATGTCCTCTTAAAGACATCCTTATCATCATTATCAAAACCAAAGACAAAAGCTCCTTCAACTCCTATCCCATAATCGTGAATCTTCTTCACCGCTTCTTTGAATTTACTCACAATATTAAATCTCTTTCCTATCTCCCTCAGGTTAGCCTGAGACAGAGACTCAAAACCGATAAACAGATACTTACATCCACTCCTCTGGAGAAGTTTAAGAATCTCTTTATCCTTTACAAAATTGAGGGAGGCTTGACCTGCCCACCACTTCCTCTCTGGAATGAGTGCCCTGAAGAGTTCCTTTGCGTATCTCAGATTCCCCACAATATTATCATCTAAAAAGGCTATGAATTTACCCTTTAGACTTTCTATCTCCTTAATAACATCCCTAATAGGTCGCATCCTGTAACTCCTTCCAAAGAAATTGGAGACCGAGCAGAAGGAGCAGTTAAAGGGGCAACCCCTGGTAGTTTGAACAGTATTCTTTACAAAATATGCCCCATCTTTTAAGAGGTCCCTGCGGGGTAAGGGGAGATTTGATAGGTCAGGTCTACTATTAGAGAAATAGAACTCCTTTAAACTCCCTTTATTAAAGTCTTCAATTACCCTTTCCCATAACCCTTCTGCCTCTCCCATCACCACGGCATCGGCATGCTGGATAGCCTCCTCTGGAAGGGCTGTGGGATGCATCCCCCCTAAGACTACCTTCACTCCCCTCCTTCTGAAGGTATCGGCTATCTCATAAGCCCTGGGAGCAGCAGCAGTCATAACTGTAATTCCTACAAGGTTAACCTCCTTATCAAAATCTACATCTTCTACATTCTCATCTGTTATATGAATATCCCATTCCTCAGGGGTAAGGGAGGCTATAATGCTAAGGGCAAGCTGAGGGAATCTGAATGCCTTTCCCTCCATCTTTCTTCTCTTAGGGTCCTGCCAGGTAGGGGATATGAGTTCTAATTTCACTCTTCTCCCTTGGAAAGTCTTCTATTCATTAATAAGAGTATAGCCCTTTTTTAGATTCTGTCAATGGGTCTATGCGGTGAAAAATCCCTTCAACCTTTCATCTCTAATCCCTTCTCTTTTAAAAGCTCTCCTGTCTCTATATTGAAGATGAGCTTCTCTCCATCGACTAAATATATAGTTAACTCTGGATAGCTGATGCTACAACTCTGAATCTTTGCAGGTAGACTCTTCTTCCATCTGATTTTACCCGTTAGACCTTCCAGTGTTATGAGTTCTTTACCTGCCCTTAAGGCATACAGGTTATGGCTCTCACAATATCCAGAGAACCCCTTTGGTCTTTTGATTTTCCATTTCACATTCCCTTCTGGGTCAAAACCGAATATAAACTTTGAAGACCAGCCTATTATAATCTCTTCTTTATGTCTGGTAATCTTAGATGTATCTGTTGGAGTTTTTATCTCTCTTGGAGGTCCTGACTTAAAATATCCATGGCTCTCCCAACCCTCTGGAGGCTCTCCTATCAGGAGCTCGCCTGTTTTTAAATTGAGCAGATAATCTCCCAGGTCAGTGCTTATCACATACAGGGTCTCGTTGTAGCCCACATATATGGAGTCGTGGTAGGGTATGGCTGTCTTCCATATCAAATCCCCATTGGTTGGGTCATAGGCAGCATATTCTATACCGCTCCTCTCTTTAAGAGAAGACCTGAGAATAACCATATCCTTTCTCACCTTTTCTACTGTTCCTCTATGCTTCACAGATGCCTTCCATTTCAAATCCCCATCCTCATCAAAGGCAAAGAGATACTTGGAGGAGCAGGCAAAATAGGGTTGGCTCTGAACAGTCATATGCCCCCCAAAACCTATGATTATAAGGGATATGAATAGAAGGGTTCCTCTCATTCTAACCTCCTTTTATAATTATACTAATTTCTCTCATTTGTCAAGGAGGTTTGTCTTTAAAACCGTTGACAATTTAAATTTATATCCTATTTTAAGATAGGGGGTCTATGATGAGGATAGTAGTGATATTAGGGCTCTTTGCCCTTATAAGCAGAGGTGAGGATGTTATTCCTTATCCAAGGAAAGGGGTTGAGAATGTTCTGGTATTGGTCAATATCAACTCCTCAATGTCTCGCCATATCGCAGACTACTATATAAAAGCCCGCAATATCCCTGAAGCCCATAAATTGGAGCTTGCCTGTGATGAGTCAGAGAATATATCTGAGAATGACTATAACACCTTAATTTTAGAACCGCTGAAAGAGTTCCTATTAGAGAATAACCTCAAGGACTCCATTACTTTCATTGTCCTGACAAAGGGGCTTCCTATAAGGATAAAATATCCCTCTTACAACCGTAGCCTCTGTTCTACACTCGCCAGTCTCTGGAGACCTGCATCCAATAGAACTTTCAACCCCTATTTCAATCGCAGCCCTATGGGAACTTATAGGGTTCAACCTTTCTTCCCCCAGCTTCAGGAGATATATCTTGTGAGTGCGCTTGACGGTTATCAAATGGATGAGGATGGAGACTCAATCCCTGATGATGTTAAGCAGCTTATAGATAATTCCTTAAAAGCGAAGCCCGGGGGGTTGTTTGTTCTTGATATAGACCCTTCAAAAGGGGGAGGTTATAAGATAGGAAATGACTGGATGGAGGCTGCCCACCAAATTCTTACTTCCTGGGGGATTGCGGATACTCTTGATACTACCGCTACCTTCCTTACAGGGTTAGAGGATGTTGGTGGCTACTGCTCCTGGGGTTCTAATGATGCCTATGATACAACCCATGGTGAGCCCTTTTTTAGATGGCACCCAGGTGCCCTCTCCACTACCTATGTCTCTACTTCAGCCAGGACATTTACTTATCCACCCTCCTATGGACAGTCTTTGATAGCCGATGAGATTCATGAAGGAGTTACAGGAACTGTGGGATTCTGTAATGAGCCTTACTTAGATGCGGTTGGGAGACCACAGCTCCTATTCCCTGCCTATCTCAAAGGGCTGACTCTTGGGGAGGCTTTCTATCAATCTTTAAGGTATCTCAACTGGATGAATATTGTGTGTGGAGACCCTTTGTGTGCACCCTATCTCAAGAGAATGGATGCCCCAAAGGGTATTATCGCTTCCTTTGAGGGAGATAAGTTGAGGATAAGCTGGAAGCCTTCGCCAGACCCTTACTGGATGGCTACTGTCATATATCAGGACACAAAGTCTCCCTTGACTCCTGATGAAGCTCATCATATAGCCATTATAAGGGATACCACTTATCTGGATGAAGACTTTGCTTCAAGAGGGGATACGGTATACTATGCCTTAGCTTATATAGATTCAGCAGCCAATATAGGCTATTTAAGTCAGGAGATAAAGGTTATCAAGGGAGGGGTTGTTCTAAAATCACAAACCCATCAACCCTTTTGGGAGGTGGTTCCTAACCCCTTCACCACAGTAGCTGAGATAAGGTTTTTTATCCCTTCTTCCATCCCTGATCTGAGCATAAAGGTCTTTGAGCCTACAGGGAGAATGGTTAAAGAATTTAAGATAGAACCTAAGCCAGGTCTAAATATCCTTAGGTGGGATGGTTCTGAAATGCCCTCAGGGGTCTATATCCTCCAAGCCTCTATTGGCAAGGAGAGGATGAGTAAGAAGGTAATTATCCTACACAGGTAGGGCAGGGGGTATATTCAGAGTCAAATATGAGATATTCCCCTACCCTTGCAGATAGCACCTCCTCCTTTCTACTTCCTACCCTATATATGGTTACCCCTTTCACCCCCAACTCATAGGCAAGCCAGAATATCTTCTTCACATCTTCTGGTGTTGCTGTTGAGGGAAGATTTACAGTCTTTGAAACTGCATTATCCACCCATTTCTGGAAAGCTGCCTGCATCCTTATATGCCACTCAGGGGCTATATCCAGAGCGGTTACAAAGACTCTTTTAATATCCTCTGGTATTTTCTTCATATCCTGGATAGAGCCTGTCTTTGCTATCTCTGTAAGGAATTGATGGGAGTAGAGTCCTTTAGAACTCGCCATCTTTTCAAATATGGGGTTTATCTCTAAGAGCTGGGTGCCCTCCATTACAGAGCGGATAAATACAAGAGCAAATAGAGGTTCTATACCTGAGGAGCAGTGGGCTATTATACTTATACTCCCTGTAGGGGCTATGGTAGTGAGGGTGGCGTTTCTTAATGGTCTGTTATATATGCTCCTTTTAAAGTTTGGAAATGGACCCCTCTTCTCTGCCAGTTCTTCTGATACCCTCCTCGCCTCTTTTGATATAAAACTCATCACCTCTGAGGCAGTAGAGAGGGCATCCTCTGAATTATAAGGTATACCAAGTTCTAAGAGCATATCAGCAAAACCCATAACTCCCAGACCTATCTTCCTATTGCCTCTTACCATCTCCTCAATCCTTTTTAAAGGGTATCTGCTGGCATCAATCACATTATCTAAGAAATGGATAGAGACTCTTATAGTATCTCTCAGTTTCTCATAATC